>SVUF01000084.1 GCA_015063395.1 Oscillospiraceae bacterium | reverse complement strand
AGGGAGCTGGCGCCGAAGGCGACTGAGGGAGAGCGCGTTACAATAAAGCTTATCAAAACTCCAAAGTCACGCAGGCTCCTTCCGTCACGGCTACGCCGTGCCACCTCCCTCTCGGAGGGAGGCTTGGCGTAACATCGCGAATGTCCCGAAAACTTGGGAAAGGTAATTGTTTTTTGCGGACCGTCGAGGACGCCGGTCCCTACGGATTTTGTGCAAACATCGCGATCGATTCGTAGGGGAGGGGCTTGCTCCTCCCGAAAAAACAATAATTAAATCGTATTTACCCCGTAGGGACGACCTGCGGTCGCCCAAAAATGCTTGTTTTACGTATTTTATAACGGGCGAACACAGTTCGCCCCTACTATGAAGAAAGAATTAATCATTGTTCCAAAAAAATCAACAACACACACTAATAACCCAAGAGGCACAAACAAAAAATAAAAATAATCCCCAATTATTAAAGGTTTCTCGGGTCGTCGAGGGCGCCGACCCCTACCAAAAAAGGAGGAATGGATTATTTTTATTTCTACCCCTTGGTATTGTTTTGCAATAATTGTTTGTTTTCTCGGGTCGTCGAGGGCGCCGACCCCTACCAAAAAAAGAGGAATGGATCAGATAAAAACAATCCCAAGAGGCAAAAATAAAACTAAAAAAATAATTTTCAAGTTACAAAAGCGTTAGAACGAACAGCCGAGGACGTGGATTCCTACAAAAAGGCTCCTTGTACAGTTAAAGCCTTGTGGTTAGTGGGTTACGGAGTATCAACAATAAAAAATGCGGTAAAATATAAATAATATATTGAAATCAAATTTTATATATGATATAATAAGTAAACAAATGTTTAGATTCAGAAACTTGTAGACCGCAAGCTTCGGAAAGGGAAAAATGGAAGGCTTCAAATTAGTATCGGATTATAAACCAACAGGTGATCAGCCCAAAGCCATAGAGGAGCTTACAGAGGGCATAAAAAGCGGTTGTAAATTTCAGACTCTTCTTGGCGTAACGGGATCGGGTAAGACCTTTACAATGGCAAATATAATCAAAAACGTAAATAAGCCAACTTTGGTACTTGCCCACAACAAGACCTTGGCGGCACAGCTTTGTGCAGAGTTCCGTGAGTTTTTCCCCGAAAATGCGGTGGAATATTTTGTATCCTATTACGATTATTATCAGCCCGAAGCCTATATCCTGGGTAGCGACATGTACATTGAGAAGGACTCAAGTGTCAATGACGAGATCGACAGACTTCGTCACTCGGCGACATCCGCACTTCTTGAAAGGCGGGACGTAATTGTTGTTGCCTCGGTTTCCTGTATATACACTCTTGGCGACCCGGATGAATATGAAAAACAGGTTCTCGGGCTTAGAGTCGGGGCAGAAATGTCAAGGGACGTTTTGCTGAACAAGCTTGTGATGATACGTTATGAAAGAAACGATGTCAGCCTTGAAAGAAATAAATTCAGAGTCAGAGGCGACACTGTAGAAATTTACCCCACGGGCGGCGAAGAGCATGTTGCTGTAAGGGTGGAATTTTTCGGAGATGAGATCGACAGGATCACCACTGTCAACACTGTTACAGGTGAGCTTCTCCGCCAGCTGTCCTATGTAGCCATTTTTCCTGCCTCACACTATGTTTCGTCAAAGGAACAGACCGAAAGAGCACTTGTAGAAATTGAAAAAGAGCTTAAAGATAGGATCGAGTATTTCCAAAAGGAAGGAAAGCTCATTGAAGCTCAAAGAATTGAACAGAGAACTAACTATGATCTTGAAATGATCCGAGAGATCGGATATTGCTCGGGCATCGAGAACTATTCAAGGGTAATGTCGGGCAGAGCCCCGGGATCAACGCCATATACTTTGCTTGATTTCTTCCCCGAGGATTATCTTTTGTTCATCGACGAGTCCCATGTGACAATTCCGCAGGTCAAGGGAATGAGCGGCGGTGACAGCGCAAGAAAGACAAATCTTGTGGAATACGGTTTCCGCTTGCCCTCGGCATACGATAACAGACCCCTGTATTTCCACGAGTTTGAAAGCAAACTCAATCAAACGGTATTCGTTTCAGCAACTCCGTCGGATTATGAAAAGGAAAAGTCAGAAAGAATAGCAGAGCAGCTGATACGCCCTACAGGACTTATTGACCCCGAGATATTTGTCCGTCCTGTTGAGGGGCAGGTGGACGATCTTATGGGTGAGATCAATGAAAGAGCTGCAAGAGGTGAGAGAGTTCTTGTCACCACACTGACAACCACTATGGCAGAGGATCTGACGGAATATTTTCAAACAAACGGTATAAAGGTCAAATATATTCACCATAAGGTTGAGACAATTGAGCGTATTGAGATCATAAACGATCTTCGTCTCGGTGTTTTTGACGTGCTTGTGGGGATCAACCTTCTTCGTGAGGGTCTTGATATTCCCGAGGTTTCGCTTGTAGCCATACTTGATGCCGACAAGGTGGGATTTCTCAGATCCGAAACCTCACTGATACAGACAATAGGCCGCGCGGCAAGAAACGTAAACGGCAGGGTAATTATGTATGCGGACAGTATTACCGAAGCCATGAAGGCGGCAATCGATGAAACAGAGCGCAGAAGAAGAATTCAGACGGAATACAATCTTGCCCACAACATTACCCCCGAAAGCATTAAAAAGGCGGTGAGGGCGACTCCGTCAAACGATATTTTATCACTCAAAAACAAGAAAAAGGGCAAATCAAGGTCGGGCGATTCACCGTCGGAGCAGAAGCTCAGTCCACAGGAGCGCCGTGAGCTGATTTCCGCCCTTACTATAGAAATGAAGGCGGCGGCACTGCTCCTCGAATTTGAAAAGGCGGCAGAGCTTCGTGACAGGATCGCAAAGCTGAAAAAGGAAGATTAGAATGAACAAATATATTAAGGTCAGAGGCGCAAAGGCAAACAATCTGAAAAATATAAATGTGGACATACCGAGGGATAAATTTGTGGTGCTCACAGGTCTTTCGGGTTCGGGAAAGTCCTCTCTTGCCTTTGACACCATATTTTCAGAGGGGCACAGAAGGTTTGTGGAATCTCTTTCATCATACGCAAGGCAGTTTTTGGGTCAGCTTGACAAGCCCGAGGTGGATTTTATAGAGGGGCTTTCTCCCGCAATCGCCATTGAGCAAAAAACCACCTCCCGAAATCCAAGATCAACTGTTGGAACTATCACGGAGATTTATGATTATCTGCGTCTTCTGTACGCAAGAGCAGGTACGCCCCATTGTCCTGTGTGCGGCAAGGAGATCATCAGAAGAAGCACTGACAGCATAATTGACGAGGTTGCGGCGCTTCCTGTGGGTACAAAATTTATGATCCTTGCTCCTGTTGTCAAGGGCAAAAAGGGTATGCACGAAAAGGTTCTTGAATCTGCAAAGAAAAGCGGATTTGTCAGAGTGAGGATCGACGAATCCATATTTGACCTTTCCGAAGAGATAAAGCTCGATAAAAATTTGAAGCACTCCATTGATGTGGTGGTTGACAGATTGATCATCAAGGGTGAGATGCGTACAAGGCTTTCCGATTCCATTGAAACAGCTTTGAAGCTTGGGGAAGGTAACTTGACCGTTTGTGTTCTTGCAGGAGCGGATCATGATGAATATGAGCTGAAATTCAATCAAAATTATGCCTGCGAGGAGCATGAAATTGATTTTCCCGAGCTTTCTCCCCGAATGTTCTCCTTTAATAACCCCATGGGCGCCTGCGAGGAATGCTCGGGGCTTGGCGAAAAGAGAATATATTCTCCCGAAAGAATGATCCCCGACAGGTCCTTGTCACTTCGTGAAGGAGCAATTGCTGTTAACGGCTTTAAAACCATTGAGGAAACGAGCTGGAACGGACCGCTTTTTGCATTGATCCTTAAGGAATACGGACTTACCATAGACACTCCTGTAAAGGATTATCCCGACGATGCTTGGAATGTTCTTTTCTACGGTAACGGAAAAACCTATGAATTTATCAGTGAATTTGAGGGAAAAATCAAGCCACGCAGAGTAAAATATGAGGGAATTATAAAAATAATTGAGCAAAGACATGGACTTATGGGCGGTAATGAGGAGTACTACGAGCAGTTTGTAGATGACATTCCCTGTCCTGTGTGCAAGGGTAAGCGACTGAAAAAGGAACTGCTTTCCGTGACCGTGGGCGGAAAGAATATACATGATTTTTGCGATATGTCCGTTGAAGAGGAGCTTTTGTTTGTAAACGATCTGAAGCTTGACTCCGAGCATACGCAGATTGCCGCAGACATAATACTTGAGCTGAAATCACGGCTTTCCTTCCTTGTAAGTGTCGGACTTGAATACCTGACCCTTACAAGAAAGGCGGGAACTCTCTCCGGCGGGGAATCTCAGAGAATACGTCTTGCAACACAGATCGGATCCGCGCTGATGGGCGTAATTTATATTCTTGACGAGCCTTCAATCGGACTTCACCAAAGGGACAACAGTAAGCTCATTGATACCCTCAAAAAGCTCCGCGATACCGGAAATTCGGTTTTGGTGGTGGAGCATGACGAAGAAACCATGGAGGCATCGGATTATATTGTGGACATCGGACCTTTTGCAGGTATTCACGGAGGCGAGGTTGTTGCTGTGGGTACTCCCGATGAGATTAAAAATAACCCAAATTCCATTACAGGTGCCTTTCTTTCCGGCAGACGAAGGATCCCTGTGCCCGAAACTCGAAGAACGGGAAACGGACTTTCCTTGACTGTCAAGGGCGCAAGGCATAACAATTTGAAAAACATCAATGTAAATATCCCCCTTGGAAAGTTCGTATGCGTTACAGGCGTGTCGGGCTCGGGAAAATCATCGCTGGTAAACGGAATTGTATATCCTGCTCTTGCCTCAAAGCTTAACGGCGCCCATGCATATCCGGGTAAGCACAAGAGTATCGAGGGAATTGAAAACCTTGACAAAGTAATTTGCATCGACCAAAGCCCCATTGGCAGAACGCCAAGATCAAATCCTGCAACCTACACGGGAGTGTTTTCCGATATCCGTGAGCTTTTTGCTAAAACACCCGATGCGGTACAAAGAGGATATACCGCAGGAAGATTTTCATTTAATATAAGAGGCGGCAGATGCGAGAAATGCGAGGGCGACGGTGTCAAATGCATTGAGATGCACTTTTTGTCCGATGTTTATGTAACTTGTCCTGAATGTAACGGTCACAGATACAATAAGGATACCCTTGAGGTAAAGTATAAGGGAAAGAATATTTTTGAGGTCCTCGACATGACCGTTGATGAAGCTGTGGATTTCTTTGCAAATCTGCCAAAAATTTCAAGAAAAATCACCACTTTGCAGGACGTTGGACTTGGATATATAAAGCTTGGTCAGTCATCAACCACTCTTTCCGGCGGTGAGGCTCAAAGAGTCAAGCTTGCAACAGAGCTTTCAAGACGGGGCACGGGAAAGACCATGTATATTCTTGATGAGCCTACAACGGGACTTCATACTGCAGATGTTGAGAAGCTTATTTCCATTCTTGACAGGCTTACCGAGGGCGGAAATAGCCTTTTGGTCATTGAGCATAACCTTGATGTGATCAAAACTGCGGATCATATCATTGACATGGGTCCCGAGGGCGGAAACGGCGGAGGAACTGTTATTGCAGAGGGCACTCCTGAGGAGATAGCCTTGGTGGAAGACTCTTATACAGGACAATTCCTTAAGAAAATATTAAATAAATAAAAGGGAAGAACTATGTTTTCCCGACAAAAAAGGAGCTGAAGACCCGAGAGAGTTTCAGCTCCTTGATTTTTTGTTAGATTTGGTCATCGTTAGCTTGGGACAAAACGATTTTTACTGCTTTTGCGGCGTGAGCTCCCGTATGACCTGCGCGAATGAGGTATTCATACAGCTTGTTACGGTCGCTTCTTTTGTTTTTTTGCGCCAACTTAATACAATTTTCTTCAAAGTCGATATTTTTTACAAATTCACCGAGGTTGTCTCTGACAAGGGCAAGGGAAAAGCCTTTTTTATAGATTTCAAGAGCGATGCGGTTGAGACCGTAAAGCTTGGTGTTGGCGAGTTGCTCAATAAATCTTTCAAGATACCTTTTTTCGTTTAGGTATCCTCGCTGAAGGGCATAATTTACGGCAAACTCAATGCTTTCCTGGGAATAACCCTTGGCAGTAAGTTTTTTTTCAAGTTGATTTGCGGTGCAATCGGCGTATGCCAACATGTTGAGGGCGGATTTTACCGTCCTTTTATACTCCTCGGGAATTATTTCAGACATCAATCATCACCGATTCCGTAAACGCTGATATCGAAGTTTTCGTCGTCACCGATATCCGTACCCGAAATTTCCTCACTTGTCATATCGTTATTTATACCGTGATCCCTGATCTTTCCTTCAATTTCAAGACAGATGTCGGGATTGTCCTCAAGGAACTTTTTGGCGTTGTCACGTCCCTGACCGATCCTCTGTTCGTCGTAGTAGTACCATGCGCCTGAGCGTTCCACAACTCCGATCTCAAGAGCAACGTCAATGATCTCACCGATCTTGGAAATGCCCTTGCCGTAGATCATATCAAATTCTGCGGTTTTGAAGGGGGGAGCAACCTTGTTTTTCACCACCTTACACTTGGTTCTGCCGCCGTAGGTTTCGCTGCCGTCCTTAAGCTTTTCGGAGCATCTTACGTCAATTCTTACAGATGCGTAGAACTTCAGCGCCCGTCCGCCCGTGGTTACCTCGGGGTTTCCGTACATAACACCAACTTTTTCACGAAGCTGGTTTATAAAAATTACAATTGCGTTTGCCTTTGATACTGCTCCCGACATTTTACGAAGAGCCTGTGACATAAGTCTTGCGTGGAGACCTACATGGGAGGACCCCATATCTCCGTCAATTTCCTGCTGAGGAACAAGGGCGGCGACGGAGTCGATTACCACTATGTCAACAGCACCTGAACGAATAAGGGATTCTGCAACCTCAAGAGCCTGTTCACCGCTGTCGGGCTGTGAAATGAGAAGCTCGTCAATGTTTACGCCAAGTGCCTTTGCATATACTGGGTCAAGGGCATGCTCTGCGTCAACAAAAGCGGCAATTCCGCCTGTGCGCTGAACCTCTGCCACAGCATGAAGGGCGATTGTGGTTTTACCCGAGGATTCGGGACCGTAGATTTCAACAATTCTTCCGCGAGGCAAACCGCCAACACCGAGAGCCAGATCCAATGTGAGAGATCCTGTGGATACTGCGCTAACTACCATATTTGTACTGCCTGAAAGCTTCATAACAGTGCCTTTTCCGAATTTTTTGTCAAGCTGTGCTATTGCAGTTTCAAGGGCTTTAGTCTTTGCGGACTCATCGGATGGTGCCTGTGTTTCCTTTTTTGAACTTGCTTTTGCTGCCATTTTTATCTACCTCTTTCTATCTTTATCTTACGCTTACATTATACAATATCAGGTGTCCGTAATTCAGGACAATCAAAGCATGGCTGCTCCGATTATACCTGCATCGTTGCCAAGCTCGGCAATTACGATCTTTGTTTTGTTGGGTGTGGATTTTGCATACTGCTCCGCCATGACAAGATCCTCAATGGGCTTTCTGAGGGCCTCACCCTGACCGCAGATTCCTCCGCCGATGCAAAGGATCTGGGGCTGGAAAATATTCACCATATTGGTAAGTCCAAGGGCAAGAAGCTCAAAGTAATTGTCAATTACTGACTGCGCCACTTCGTCGCCAAGATCTCTTGCGTCAAACACTGTTTTACCATTTACCTTTTCAATGTCGCCGCCGCATACCTGCCATAAAAGGCTCTTGGGGTTATCGTTCATTGCTTTTTTTGTTTGTCTGATAAGGCCTGTTGCAGAGGCATACTGCTCCCAACAGCCCTTTCTGCCGCAGGGGCAGGGTTCGCCATCCTTGATGATGACTGTATGTCCAAGCTCTGCTGCTGAGAAGTTGAAGCCCTCATAGATCTTTCCGCCGAGGATGAGTCCTCCGCCGACACCTGTTCCAAGCGTGATCATAATAGCCTCGGAGGCACCCTTTGCCGCACCTGCAAGTGCTTCGCCGTACGCTGCCGCATTTGCATCGTTGGCAAGCTTTATGTTGTCATAGCCCAAAGCCTTGGCGAGCTTGGCTTTCATTGGATAGTTCACCATACCCATGGCATGATAGCTTTCAACCTCTCCCGTCATTGAGTTGATGGTTCCGGGGGAAGCAATTCCAATGCTTTCCACATCATTGAGGGTAAGACTGTTGGACTCGAGAAGCTCATTGCAGATCTCTGCCATGTCGATGACCATAAGATCAACATCACGGCCGCGCATTGTGGGACGGCTCTTTTTTTCAATGATCTTCATATCGCTGTCAACAAGTCCTACAGCAATGTTTGTACCGCCAAAATCTATTCCAAGTCTGTACATATTATTCTCCTTATATTTCACGGGATTTCCC
>SVUF01000083.1 GCA_015063395.1 Oscillospiraceae bacterium | reverse complement strand
TGAGCTTGCTTCCTTCCCATTCTGCCATCTTTTCGATTTCCTCTACAGGCAGGAATGTGAGGAGCTTGAGACACTTGATTACGTCCGCATCTGCAACGTTTCTCCAATACTGGAAGAATTCATAGGGGGTTGTCTTTTCGGGGTCAAGCCATACTGCGCCCTTCTGTGTCTTACCCATCTTCTTTCCTTCTGAATTGAGAAGAAGCGTAATTGTCATGGCATGTGCGTCCTTACCAAGCTTTCTTCTGATAAGCTCTGTACCTCCAAGCATATTGCTCCATTGGTCGTCTCCGCCAAACTGCATATTACATCCGTACTTCTGGAAAAGAGCATAGAAGTCATAGCTCTGCATGATCATGTAGTTGAATTCAAGGAATGTAAGTCCCTTTTCCATTCTCTGCTTATAGCACTCTGCTGCAAGCATTCTGTTTACAGAGAAGCATGCTCCAACCTCTCTGAGAAGTTCAACATAGTTGAGATCAAGAAGCCAGTCGGCATTGTTTACCATTATTGCTTTTCCCTCTGAAAAGTCAATAAACTTTGACATCTGACGCTTGAAGCACTCGCAGTTGTGCTTGATGGTATCCACTGTCATTACCTGTCTCATATCGTTTCTTCCCGAGGGGTCACCGATCATAGCTGTTCCGCCTCCGATGAGGACTATGGGACGGTTACCTGCCATCTGAAGTCTCTTCATCAAGCAAAGCGCCATGAAGTGACCTACATGGAGACTGTCTGCCGTGGGGTCAAAGCCTATATAAAATGTGGCTTCCCCTGCATTTATCATTTTTCTGATTTCTTCTTCATTGGTTGTCTGAGCAATAAGCCCTCTGGCAACAAGCTCTTCGTAAATTTGCATTTTTTTCTCCTTTGGTCTTTTATGTTATTATTTAATATTTTATAAATTTTTTATTGTTTTCTCTGTGTTTTCGATCATTTCACGGGCTGTTTTTCTAATGTTTTCAGTTATTTCTATACCGCCCATTATTCTTGAAAGCTCCTCTATGCGACTTTCCATGTCAAGCACGGTCACATAGGTCTCCGTTCTGCCGTCGACCTCTTTCTTGGCTATCTTCAAATGTGTCGTTGCGCATGCCGAAACCTGACTTGAATGGGTCACGCAAAATACCTGTGAATCCCCCGATGATATCTGCCTGAGCTTTATGCCGATCTTTTCCGAGGTTTTTCCCGAGACTCCCGTGTCGATCTCATCAAATATCATTGAAGGAATTCCGTATCTGTTGGCGAATATGCATCTGAACGCCATCATAACTCTTGACATTTCTCCCCCGGAAGCAACCTTTGCAAGAGGCTTCAGATCCTCTCCTGTATTTGGAGATATGAGAAACTCCACAACGTCGCATCCGTTTGGCTGAAGCTTTAGACCTCCGTTTTGCATAAGGCTCTTTTCAATATTCACCTTGAATCTGACCTTTTCAAGATCAAGGTACACAAGCTCTCTTGTAATATTACCTTCAAGCTCCTCTGCCGCTTTCTTGCGTTTTTCCGTGATCCTTGCTGCCATTTGGAATGCCTTTTCCGACAGCTTTGCAAGCTTTTGCTTGATCTCCTCACATTCCCTTGCAACGACCTCAATTTTTTTCAAGGTCTTTTCCCCGTTTTGACGGTACTCCAAAATATCCTTTTCATCAGGACCGTATTTGCGCCTCAGCTTTTCTATAAGGTCTATACGCTCCTCGATCTTTTCAAGAGCATACTCAGGATCATCAAAATCTCTGGCATCGGTTATATTCCTTATGTCCATGGCTATCCCCTCAAGCTCAAGGGAGATATTGTTCAGCTTTTCATAATATTCCTCATAGTTGGGAACATCCCCGCTGATCTTTTCAAGTGCCGCTGTTGCAAGCTTTATAAGCCCAACACATCCCGGCGCTCTTTCGCTGTTATAAAGAGTTTTATATACAGCATTTACATTTTTACAAAGCTTTTCCGAGTTTTTAAGCTTTATTCTCTTTTCATCAAGCTCTTTAAGCTCTCCTGCCTTTATGTCCGCCGACGCGATCTCTTTTATTTGCTCCTTCAGCTTCGGTGCCTCATCGATCTTTTTTCTGAGCCATCCGCTTTCTGTTTTAAGCTTGTTTTTCAGCATATTCATTTGGGAAAATACATCCGCAAATTCCTCAAGCTCATCTTCAACCCCTGCATACATATCAAGGTATTCTATATGCCTTTCGGGGTCAAGAAGCTCCACTGTATCATGCTGACCGTGTATTCCTATAAGCAGACTGCCTGCCTCCTGCAATATGCCAAGAGGTACTGTTCTGCCGTTTATCTTTACCTTATTTTTTCCGTCCGTAGTTATGGTTCTTGACAGTATTATATTGCCTTCCTCATCGGGCTTCACATCATAGTGCCTGAGCTTTTGAAGAAACTTTTCACCAACGTCTGTAAACACTGCGCTGACATATGCCTCGGTCTCACCCGTTCTTACAAGACCCTTGTCAGCTCTTGCTCCAAGGATCAATCTGATGGAATCGATTATTATTGACTTACCCGCTCCTGTTTCTCCTGTAAACACAGTAAAGCCCTTATCAAAATTAAGTTCAAGCTTTTTGATTACGGCTATGTTTTCAATATACAATGACGAAAGCATGACTCATCTTCCCCACGACATTACAGAAGCAAATTTTTCAGCAATTACAGACCCCGCCTCAGCAGTTCTTACCGCAACAAACAATGTATCATCCCCTGCAATTGTGCCGACGATCTCTGACCATCCCAATGAATCAATTGCCGCCGCTGCCGCCATTGCCATTCCGTTGTGAGTTTTGATTACAATGATCTGTCCCGCTACATCAACGGATACCATGGTTTCCGAAAGGATCTTGTCATATTTTACAGACTGCTTTGCTTCCTCACTGCCGCTTCTTACATATTTGTATTTGTTTTTGTCCGTAGCGGTTTTTACCAGCTTCAGCTCCTTGATATCCCTGGATATTGTCGCCTGAGTGACCTTATATCCGCATGCCTCCAATCTTTCTATAAGCTCCTCCTGGGTCTCGATAGCATGGGCTGCTATAATTTCAAGAATTTGCTTTTGTCTGCTGTTTTTCATTTCTTTTTTTCCTTCTTTATCTTTTTTTGAACCATGCAAGATATTCTGTGTTTCCATCCTTGCCTTTTATAGGAGACACAATTACCTTTATGCAGTCCATGCCGTTTTCGTCGGCACTCTTCACTACATCATCAATTGCTCTTTTTTGTACCTTTGAATCCTTCACAATTCCGCCTTTACCGAGGAACTCCCGTCCTCCTGCTTCAAATTGGGGCTTTATCAGCGAAATAAAGGATCCGCCGCTTTTGAGTATGTCGGCAACATTTCTGTGGATCAGTCTTTGTGAGATGAACGACAGGTCGCAAACCGCTATATCCACCTCTGTTTTCAATACCTCGCGTGTCAGTCCCTTGGCATTGAAATTTTCCATCACCGTAACCCTGCTGTCATTTCGCAGGCTTTCATGGAGCTGATCGCTTCCGCTGTCTATTGCAAAAACAGATCCCGCTCCGTTTTTCAAAAGACAATCCGTAAATCCACCTGTTGATGAGCCTATATCCGCGCAAACACAACCGCTGACAGATACCTCAAATTCTCTCAGTGCGCCCTCGAGCTTGAAGCCTCCGCGGCTGACATAGGGTATTCCCTCTCCGCAGATCTCCACCTTGTGTCCGTCAACGTCAAATGACGCCTTGGTACATACCGCTCCGTCAATCTTTACGCACCCGTTGTCTATAAGATATCTGCCCCTTTGACGCGTTTTAGCAATTCCGCTTTCAACAAGATATACATCAAGTCTCATTATCAGTTTACTCTTGAAACAAGAACATCGGCAAGCTGAGCGAGTATCTGTCCATGCTCACTGTCGGGAAGCACTGCCTTTGCCTTTTCTGTGTATTCCTTTGCAAGCTTTATGGACTCGTCAACTCCAAGAAGGGACACAAATGTGGTCTTTCCGTTTCCTGTATCCGTTCCTGTGGGCTTTCCGAGAATGTCCTTATCTCCAATTACATCAAGCACGTCGTCTACGATCTGGAATGCCATTCCTATATTGTATCCGTATTCACGGGCAATTGTTTTGTCGCTCTTTGTACCGCCTGCGGCAATTACACCAAGTACACATGATGCCTGAATAAGCGCAACGGTCTTGCCCTCATGTATTGCAATGATCTTTGCCATTCCCGCGGTAACCTGCTCACAGTCAAGCTGCTGACCGCCAACCATTCCGTCGGGACCCGAATATCTTGCAAGCTCGCGTACTGCATCAATTCTTGCTTCAGCGCTTATAGGTGAATCGGCAATTACCTGGAATGCCTTTGTGAGAAGTCCGTCTCCTGCAAGAAGCGCTCCTGCTTCTCCGTTTATTACATGGTTTGAGGGACGTCCGCGTCTGATCTTTGAATTATCCATGCAAGGAAGATCGTCGTGGATCAGTGAATATGCGTGGATCATCTCCACAGCACAAGCAAGTGTAAGGGAATCCCCATCCACGCCGCCATTAAGTCTGCAAAACTCGGTTACAAGGAAAGGTCTTATAAACTTTCCTCCGGAAAGTGCGGTATATTTCATCGCTTCAATAAGATTTTCGGAATATCCTCTTCCGATCAAAAGCTTACCGAGTGTACCCTTGACCTTCTCGGCGTTTTCGTTTATCAAAGTTTCAAGTGCCATAACTACTCCTCCTGTGTTGTATATTTTATTTTTTTATTTGTTTTTTTATCATCAACGACACTGATCTTCATTTCCGCGTCGTCCAGCTTCTCCTTACAATAAGCAACAAGCCTCATTCCCTCGGTATAAAGCTCCACTGACTCATCAAGCGTCAGTGTACCCTCCCCAAGCTTATCGGATATTACTCCGATCCTTTCCATCGCTTCCTCAAAGGAGATCTCCTCCTTGACTGTTTTCTTTGCAGCCATTTCATTACCTCATATCTTTTTGTAAGTTATAAAATTTATACCTTATCTGTTTTCTCAACAACACGAACCTTTATGCCCGAATCTGAAAACCTGACCTTCAGATCCATGTCAATGTCCGTATCCTCTGCTGATGCTATGTTTCTTCCATTTTCATCGGTTATATATGAATACCCCCTTGAAAGCACTGCCAAGGGATTAAGTCCCAGCATCTTGGAAGCATATCCCTCAAGAGTCAGCCTTCCTGCTGAAACTCTTGAAGCCTCTGAATTTCGTATCTTCTCGAAAAGCCCTTGAAGCTCAAGCTTTTTCAAATTGATGAAATTGGTGCTTGATGACATTCCCGCGCTTTTTTCATATGCCTCCATTTGCGATCTTAAGAGATTCAGCTTTTTGGACATTCTGCTTTTCATGATGCTTTCGCACTGTTCTGCATAATCCAATATTTCATTCCCGTCCGGTGTTGCAAGCTCTGCTGCAGCTGACGGTGTGGGAGCTCTTTTATCCGCTGTAAAATCACATATTGTAAAATCAGTCTGGTGTCCCACTGCCGATATTACAGGTACGGGGGACGATGCCACAAGCCTTGCAAGAGCCTCGTCATTAAACGCGGAAAGATCCTCTCCCGAGCCGCCGCCCCTTCCGATGATCACCACATCAACGCCGCCGTTGTTATTAAAATACTCCATTGCCGACCGCAGCTCCGCAGGCGCATTTTCACCCTGTACCGATGACGGACATATGACCACCTCGGCACATTTCCACCGTCTTGCAATGACATTCAGTATATCCTGAAGTGCCGCGCCCTTTATTGAAGTGACAACACCGATGCTTTTTGGGAACCTCGGTATCGGTCTTTTTCTTTTTTCGTCAAACAGTCCCTCAGCCTCAAGCTTTCTTTTCAGCATCTCAAGAGCCATGGCGGCATTGCCACGCCCCTCCTGCCTCATTGAAGAAACATACAGCTGATATGACCCTGTTTTGCCATAAACCCCAACTCTTCCCGAGGCTATGACCTTCATTCCGTTTTTAGGTAGGAAATCAAGCCTTGCGGCACTTGATCTGAACATTACCGCCCTGAGCACACCGTCATCGTCCTTTAAGGAAAAATACATATGTCCCGAGGTCTCGTAATATTTGAAATCCGTGATCTCCCCAACAGCTTCAACATTTGACAAATACATATCGCTGTCGAGGACCATACCTATATACTCATTTATCTGGGACACCGACAACACTATGGGTCTGTTCATCTGCCACCGTCCTTATTATATTCAAGCTCACCGAGCAGTGCAATTCCCGCTCCGTTGTCAGCGGAAAACTCGGGGTCTGCAAAATATGCCCCGTAATTTTCCTCAAAATATTTTTTTATAGAAAGACAGCTCATCACGCCTCCCGAAAATACAAGAGGAAGCTCACCGTATTGAGCAATTAAGTTTTTCGTAATGGCTTCAAGATTTGCCCTTACAAACTCTATCACATATGCCGCGATCCTGCTCCGATCCTCCGAGCCTTCGATCATTTGCTTTACTTTATTTTCGGCTCCCGACATATTACAATATGCACCGTCAACGGATATCTTCACCTTTGGAGGTACTGTGTTCTTCGCCATTTTTTCTATCTCTTTTCCGCATGGAAAGGAAAGACCCATGTACACACCGCTTCTGTCAATAAGCTGGCCTGCCGTCAAGTCCTTTGTTCCGCCGATGAGCTTTATTTTGTTCCCATCAACAAGCAAAGCCTCGGTTGTTCCTCCGGATACGTGAAATGCTATAAAACGATCTTTATAGAGCTCTGTTTTTCCCGCAGAATATAACGCCGCATAAATATGCCCTCTTTGATGGGAAAACTTATACATCGGAACATTGTTTACCGACGATATTGCACAAGCCGCGGACACTCCCGACAAAAAGCAAGGCATATATGACCCATCGGCATCCCTTGGGCTTACGGAGACGGCAACAGCCTTCAGTTCCTCACCCCTTGTATACTCCCGTATTCTTTCCGAAAGCACGGGTATGTTCTTTATATGGGAAAAAACAGCATCGCTTTGTCTTGTTCCTCTTTGTCCCTCTGCAACAAAAACGGGCTCCTTCAAATTACATATGATCCTTCCGTCCTTTGCAAGTGCAAAGGATGTTGTATAATTACTGGTATCAATTCCGAGTATCAAGCCCATATCCCCTTACCGTCAGCCGTTCTCGCCGCTTCTTGACTTAGCAACCGAGTTCAATACACCGTTTACAAACTTGGGTGTCTTGCCCTCATCATATTTCTTCACAAGCTCAATAGCTTCGTTTATTGAGACGTTTACGGGAATATCATCACAGTAGAGGATCTCATAGACAGCAACTCTCATTGCAGCAAGAGATACCCTCGAGAGTCTTGACAAGCGCCATCCCGAAGCGTGATCCGCAATGTTTTTGTCGATCTCTTCAAGATTTACAATTATTCCCTCAAAATTATTCTTTACAAATTCATCGTCCTCAATTTCGTCCCTGTTAAGAAGAGCCTCTGCATATACGGCAGAATAGTCCTCGTTTTTCTTAAAGTCATATTCAAAAACAAGTGTAAATAAAAGCTCTCTTGCTTCGCGTCTGTTCATTTGTCATTTCTCCAAATTTTTCTAAATTTCATTTTTTGCATACCTACTACTATACAGAATAATTATACTATATCAGCCCCGAAAAGTCAACTGCAAGAATGAATAAAATTCATTTTTTTGCATTATTTTCTTCGTTGATTTATACCCATTCTTTTAAATAGCCTTGAAGAGCGAATGCTCCACAGCCATGGCATCTTTTATGCATTATTACAAACATAAAAGGAACTGTAAAAAAATCAAACTGAGTTGGCGTGATACTCTTAACGGAGAATTCGTAAGCACAAAATTTCGGTAGAGAACTTGTTTTCTCTGCCGATTTGTGGTATAATGAGGCTAACGAAAAGCCTTCCTCCGAGAGGAAGGTGGCGCGCGGCAGGGGTTCCCCGAAGCGAATGAAATGAGCTTTGGGGGTTCGCTGCGTAGCGTGACGGAAGGAGCCTGCGTAACTTTAGGTTTGGATAAATCTTATTGTATCGCACTCTCCCTCAGTCAGCTTCGCTCCCCCCAGAGGGAGCCTTTGTTTGAGTGCAACCTTAGGAGTATGGGCTAAGCCCTGTGCATTTGTAATACAAATGCGAAACTGGCGATAAACGAACCGAATAAACAACTACAATGTTGAAGGGGGAAATAGGCGAGATGAAAAATATCGTTATTAGTGCAGACGGAGATAGAAAAGTATTTTCCGTTCCCGATGCAGTTGCAGATAACTTGACGAAATATTGTGGAGATTTCATTAAGTGGCTCAGAAACAGTCCTGATGCAATGAAATATCGAATGGGAGGCGGACTTTGTTACAACGAAGAAGATTTCATTGAATATCTGAACGCATGGATATTCCCAAATCAAAAATCTAAACTTGTAAAGAATTTGGGATGGATAGATTACAGCTCCAAATTACCTGAGCCTTATGTTGATTGCCCAACATTCAATTTCTGAATATAGCATATATATCAAACCCCCGACAGACCTCAAAAATCTGTCGGGGATTATTATTTGTTTCCTGCGGAACTATTTTTGTTTGTAGGGGAGACCTGCGGTCTCCCGCGGGCGAACGCAGTTCGCCCCTACCATGTATCAGGAGA
>SVUF01000002.1 GCA_015063395.1 Oscillospiraceae bacterium | reverse complement strand
AAGAGCTATGATCACACATGGATCGACCAGGCTGCAACCAAGATCGTTGATACCGCAACAAGAAACGGAGCGACTGTTTCAGGTCCCATTCCGCTTCCCACAGAGAAGGAAATCACAACAATTCTCCGTGCGGTTCACAAATACAAGGATAGCCGTGAGCAGTTTGAGCTGAGAACACACAAGAGACTCATCGACATCGTTAAACCCACACAGAAGATTGTGGATGCAATTGCGAGTCTCGAACTTCCCGCCGGTGTTGATATCGAGGTTAAGATCTAAGTTAACCTTTGACCAAAACGACAGAAAGTTTTATGTCATGTTGACATCTGAAATACCTAAGATGCCAACCAATAACTAAAACAGGAGGAACAAAAATGAAAAAAGGTATTATCGGAAAGAAAATCGGAATGACACAGATTTTCGACGCAAACGGAAATGCGATTCCTGTAACAGTGATCGAAGCAGGTCCCTGTGCAGTATCGCAGATCAAAACAAAAGAGAATGACGGCTATGAAGCTGTTCAGCTCGGATTTATGTCTGTTGAGGACAAGAAGCTTACAAAGCCTCTCAAGGGACATTTCGCAACAAAGGGTGTTGCAGCAAAGAAGCACCTCAAGGAGTTCCGCTTTGACGATATCTCCGGTTACAGTATTGGCGATACCATCACCGCTGATGTATTTGCAGAGGGTGACAAGGTCGACATTACCGGAATCACAAAGGGACACGGATACACAGGTGCGATCAAGAGATGGAACCTTCACAAGCTCCGTATGACACACGGCGTAGGACCTGTACACCGTCAGTCAGGATCAATGGGTGTTATCGACCCTGCGAGAATCTTCAAGAACAAGAAAATGGCAGGTCAGTGGGGTAATGAACAGGTTACAGTTCTTAACCTCGAAGTAGCAAAGATTGATGCGGAAAAGAACCTCATCGCTGTTAAGGGTGCAGTTCCCGGAGCACGCGGAGGAATCGTATTTATCCGTAACACAGTTAAAGCGTAAAGGAAGGAGGAATATCGATGCCTAATTTGAAAGTAGTGAACATGGCGGGCGAAGAGGTTGGAAGCGTAGAGCTTTCTGATGTAGTATTCGGCGCTGAAGTGAATGGTGCGGTACTTCACTCCGCAGTAAGAGCATATCTGATGAATCAGAGGCAGGGTACACAGTCCACTCTTACACGTACAGAGGTTTCCGGAGGCGGAAAGAAGCCTTGGAGACAGAAGGGAACAGGTAGAGCAAGACAGGGTTCAACAAGAGCTCCTCAGTGGACACACGGTGGTGTGGCTCTCGGACCTAAGCCCAGACTTTACAAGGTTTCCCTTAACAAGAAGACAAAGAGAATCGCAATGCAGAGCGCTCTTTCCTCAAAGGTAGCTGCAGGCGAGATGATCGTAGTTGATGCAATTACAGCAACAGAATATAAGACCAAGCCTATGGCAGCAATGCTTAAGGCAATTGGTGCAGAAGGAAAGTCACTTGTTGTTCTTTCAGGTATGGATGCAATGGTAATCAAGAGCCTTGCAAACATTCCCGGTGTAAAGACAGCACAGGTAAATACAATCAATGTATATGACATTCTCAACTGCAAGAACCTCGTTGTAGTATCTGCAGCAGCTCAGAAGATCGAGGAGGTATATGCATAATGAAAAACTTTCATGATATAATCATTGCTCCTGTGATCACAGAAGCAAGCATGGACAAAATTAATGACAAAAAGTATACCTTCAAGGTTCAGAAGGACGCAACAAAGCCTGAGATCGCAGATGCAGTAGAAAAGGCATTCGGCGTTAAGGTTGCAGTTGTAAACACAATGATTATGAACAGAAAGCCCAAGAGACGCGGTTATACATCCGGATACACAGCAGAGTGGAAGAAAGCGATCGTAACACTTACAGCTGATTCCAAGACAATCGAGTTCTTCGAGGGTATGAACTAAGGAGGGCAACTATAAATGGCAGTTAAGTATTATAAGCCCACCACACCGGGCAGAAGAGGAATGTCTGTTCCTTCATTTGAAGAAGTAACAAAGTCCGCTCCCGAAAAGAAGCTTCTTACTGTACTTCCTAAGAAGGCAGGAAGAAACAGCTACGGTAGAATCACAGTACGCCACAGAGGCGGCGGAAACAAAATCAAGTACAGAATCATCGATTTCAAGCGTCAGCTTGAAGGACCTGCAAAGGTTATCGGTGTTGAGTACGACCCCAACAGAACAGCTTACATCGCTCTTGTTGAGTATGAAGACGGAACAAGAACATACATCATTGCTCCTGCAGGTCTTACAGATGGCGACGTAATTGAAAGCGGTGCAAACGCAGACATCAAGGTAGGTAACACACTTCCTATCGCAAACATTCCTGTTGGTACACTTATTAACAACATCGAGCTTTATCCCGGCAAGGGCGGACAGCTTGTTCGTTCAGCAGGTACATTCGCACAGCTTATGGCGAAGGAAAACGGTAAGGCTCAGGTAAGACTTCCTTCCGGAGAAGTTCGTTATATCCGTCTTGACTGTAAGGCAACAATCGGTCAGATCGGTAACATCGAGCACGATACAATCAATGTTGGTAAGGCCGGAAAGACTCGTCATAAGGGCATTCGTCCTACAGTAAGAGGTTCTGTAATGAACCCCTGCGATCACCCTCACGGTGGTGGTGAAGGACGTTCACCTATCGGTCATCCCGGACCGCTTACTCCTTGGGGCAAGCCTGCACTTGGTTACAAGACACGTAACAAGAAGGCAAGAACCGAGAAGAACATTGTTAAGCACAGAAACGGTAAATAATTGAAGGAGGCAGCAGATTATGAGCAGAAGCTTAAAAAAAGGTCCTTTCGTTGAAAGCAAGTTGTTCAACCGCATCGAAGCAATGAACAATGCAGGCGAAAAGAAGGTAATCAAAACATGGTCAAGAGCTTCCACGATATTTCCGGAGTTTGTAGGTCATACAATAGCCGTACACGACGGCAAGAAGCACGTTCCTGTATATGTAGTAGAAGATATGGTTGGACACAAGCTCGGTGAGTTCGCTCCGACAAGAACATTTAAGGGACATGCAGGTTCAAAAACATCAAACAACGGTAAATAATTGAATGAATTCGCGTAACAAAGCGAAGGGAGGAAATCAAATGGAAGCTAAGAAGGAAGCAAAAGCGGTCCTTAAATATGCCAGAATATCTCCTCGCAAGGTGAAAATAGTACTCGACCTCATTCGCGGAAAGAACGCAAAAGAGGCTATGGGAATTCTTAAGAATACCCGCAAGGCAGCGTCCGAGTATCTGATCAAACTTCTGGCGTCAGCAATTGCAAATGCTGAGACAAACCATGAAATGGATGTCGAAAAACTTTACGTATCCGAGTGCTTCGTATGCCCCGGCCCCACTCTCAAGAGAATGATGCCCAGAGCAAGAGGAAGTGCAGATCGTATTCTTAAAAGAACAAGCCATGTAACAATCAAGTTGGCTGAAAAGGAAGACTAAGAAAGGGAGGTTAAGTCAATATGGGACAGAAAGTTAATCCGCACGGACTTCGCGTCGGAGTAATCAAGAACTGGGATTCCAGATGGTTTGCGTCTGACGAAACCTTCGGAGATATCTTGGTATCCGACTACAATATCAGAAAGTTCCTGAAGACTAAGCTTCAGGAAGCAGGCGTACCTAAGATTGAGATCGAGAGAGATAAGAACAGAGTTAAGGTTTATATCTTCTCCTCAAAGCCCGGTATGATCCTTGGAAGAAATTCCGACAAGAACGCACAGGAAGGCGAGGCAAAGAAGCCTGAAGCAATCGAAACTCTCCGCAAGGAAGTTGAGGCTATTGCAGGCAAGCCCGTATCCATCAGCGTTATCGAAATCAGAAACCCTGATGCAAACGCTCAGCTCGTTGCTGAAAACATTGCTCTTGCACTTGAGAAGAGAACATCTTTCCGCCGTGCAATGAAGAATGCAATCGGCCGTTCAATGAGAGCAGGCGCAAAGGGAATTAAGGTTACAGTATCCGGCCGTCTCGGCGGTGCTGAAATCGCAAGAAGCGAACACTACCACGAAGGTACAATCCCGCTTCAGACCATCAGAGCTGACATCGAATACGGCTTCTGGGAAGCTAATACCACATACGGTAAGATCGGTGTTAAGGTTTGGATCTTCAAGGGCGAGGTTCTTCCCAACGTAAAGAAGAACTTCACAACTATCAAGCCCAGAGAAGTTGCTCCCAAGAACGACCGCAGAGGTCACGGCGATCGCAGAAACGACCGCAGAAACAACGGTGAGCGCAGAAACTTTGGTGATCGTAAGCAGGGCAACCGTCCCTTCCAGGGTGAAAGAAAACCCTTCAATAAGGAAGGAGGCAACAAATAATGTTAATGCCAAAAAGAGTAAAGTTCCGCAGACAGCAGCGCGGACGCCTCAAGGGTAAGGCTCTCAGAGGAAATGAGATCACAAGAGGATCTTACGGCCTCGTAGCTCTCGAACCCGCATGGATCACAAGTAACCAGATAGAAGCAGCCCGTATCGCGATGACACGTTACATCAAGCGTGGCGGTAAGGTATGGATCAACATTTTCCCTGATAAGCCTATTACTGAAAAGCCCGCTGAAACTCGAATGGGTTCAGGTAAGGGTTCACCCGAATACTGGGTAGCAGTAGTTAAGCCCGGCAGAGTAATGTTCGAGATGGACGGTGTAGCATCAGAAGTTGCAAGAGAAGCTATGCGTCTTGCATCTCACAAGCTTCCTATCAAGTGTAAGTTTGTAGAGAAGACAGAAACAGTCAGTGAGGAGGAATAAGCAGTGAAAGCAAATGAACTCAGAGCAATGACTCAGGAAGAGCTTAGCAGCAAGCTCGCAGAACTTAAAAAAGAGCTGTTCAACCTCCGTTTTCAGCACGCGATCAATCAGCTTGAGAATCCTCACAAAATCGAGGAAGTAAAGAGAGACATCGCTCGTGTAATGACTATTCTTCATGAGAAGAATGCTTAATTTCGGGAAGGAGAAACAGTCATGAATAATACAGAACGTAACCTTCGTAAGACAAGAGTTGGTAAGGTTGTAAGCAACAAGATGGATAAGACCATTGTTGTAGCAATCGCAGACATGGTTAAGCACCCTCTTTACGGTAAGGTAATCAAGAGAACAATTAAAATTCACGCACATGATGAGAACAACGAGTGCAACATCGGTGATAAGGTAATGGTTATGGAAACCAGACCCCTTTCAGCAACAAAGAGATGGCGTCTTGTTGAGATCATCGAAAAGGCTAAATAATAGTAGATACGACAAAGCCCGTATCGAAGAAGGAGGATTAGCAAAGTGATTCAGCAGCAGACATATTTGAAGGTCGCTGACAACACAGGTGCAAAGGAACTTATGTGTATCCGTGTACTTGGCGGCACAGGCAGAAGATATGCCAACATTGGCGACGTTATCGTTTGCACAGTTAAGAAGGCTGCACCCGGCGGACAGGTAAAGAAGGGTGAAGTTGTTAAGGCTGTTGTAGTAAGAACTGTAAAGGGACTCCGCCGTGCAGACGGATCAACAATCAAGTTCGATGATAACGCAGCAGTAATCATCAAAGAAGACAAGAACCCCAGAGGAACAAGAATTTTTGGACCTGTGGCAAGAGAGCTTCGTGAGAAGGATTATCTTAAGATCCTCTCTCTCGCTCCCGAAGTACTTTAAGGAGGTAATTAGAAATGTTTATTAAGACAGGCGATACAGTTATTCTCCGTACAGGTGATTTCGCAGACAAGTTCGAAAAGAGCAAGGACGGCAAGAAGACCGTTAAGACAGGAAAGGTTATCGCAACTTCTCCCGAAGAAGGAAAGGTAATCGTTCAGGGAATGAACATTGTTTCCAAGCATCAGAAGGCAAGAAAGCAGGGGGAACAGAGCCAGATCCTCAAGGTTGAAAGCGCTGTTTACGCATCAAAGGTACAGCTTTACTGCCCCAAGTGCGAAAAGGGTGTTCGTACACACATCGAAGTAGTAGATGGCAAGAAGATCCGCGTATGCTCAGGCAAGAACTGCGGACATAAGTTTGACTGAGGAGGTAGCTGAAGATGGCAAGACTTAAGGAATTCTATAAGGCTGACGTCGCTCCCGCCCTCATGAAAAAGTATGAGTACAAGAGCGTAATGCAGATCCCTAAGATCGACAAGATCGTAATCAACGTTGGTGTTGGCGATGCTAAGGAAAACTCCAAGGCAATCGACAACGTAATCAACGATATCACACTTATCACAGGACAGAAGGCAGTTCCCACATTCGCAAGAAAGTCAGTTGCGAACTTCAAGCTCAGAGAAGGCATGAAGATCGGTGTAAAGGTTACACTGAGAGGCGAGACAATGTACGAGTTCCTCGACAAGCTCTTTACATTTGCACTTCCCAGAGTTCGTGACTTCAAGGGTATCAACCCCAATGCTTTCGATGGCAGAGGAAACTACTCTCTCGGACTTAAGGAACAGCTCATTTTCCCCGAAATCGAGTACGATAAGATCGAAAAGATTCGCGGAATGGATATCGCAATCGTAACAACTGCAACAACAGACGAAGAAGCACGTGAACTTCTCAAGCTCATGGGCGCTCCGTTCGCGAAATAAGGAGGGTACACAATGGCAAAGAAGGCTATGATTCTCAAGCAGCAGAAACCTCAGAAGTATTCTACTCGCGAGTATAACAGATGTAAGATCTGCGGACGTCCCCACGCATATATGCGTAAGTACGGCATCTGCCGTATCTGCTTCAGAGAGCTTGCTTACAAGGGCGAGATCCCCGGAGTAAAGAAGGCATCTTGGTAATATAGAAATATATATCAAGAAAAGCCAAACAAAGATTTATAGTAAATAAATCTCCAACTGCCGATAGGAAATACAAAAATTTAACCATCGGCATGCAGCCGTCAAATTCGCCGCAGGTGACTGTGAATGTCATCTGAAGGAGTCAAAAAGACTCCAACGGCGCGGTGATGGCAGCAAGAGATATTAACTTGCATAAAGGAGGATAAAAGTATGCAAATTTCAGATGTAATTGCGGATATGCTCACAAGAATCCGTAATGCGAACAATGCGAAGCACGAGACAGTTGATGTTCCCGCTTCCAACATGAAGAAGGCAATTGCTGATATTCTTGTTGAGGAAGGATACGTAAAGGAATATCAGATCGTTGAAGGCAACGGAAATCAGGGAATTATCAGAATTACCCTGAAGTACAATGGCAAGCAGAAGGTTATTCAGGGACTCCGCAGAGTATCAAAGCCCGGTCTTAGAATCTACTCCAACTGCGAAGATATGCCCAAGGTTATGAACGGTCTCGGAATCGCGATCGTATCTACATCAAAGGGTATCATGACTGATAAGAAGGCAAGAAAAGCAAACGTTGGCGGCGAAATACTCGCTTTCGTATGGTAATTGAAGGGAAGGTAACAGACGATGTCAAGAATTGGTAGAGCGTTAATTACAGTTCCCGCAGGCGTAACAGTTGATGTTGCTGCCGGAAACCTTGTTACAGTTAAGGGACCCAAGGGAACACTGGTTCAGAAGATGCACCAGAACATGATCATCACCGTTGACGGAGCAACAGTTAAGGTTGACCGCCCCAACGATGAGAAGCAGAATAAAGCACTTCACGGACTTACACGTACACTCGTAAATAACATGGTAGTTGGCGTATCCCAGGGATACAGCAAAACACTTGAGATTGTTGGTGTAGGTTATAAGGCTGCAAAGGCAGGAAAAACTCTTAACCTTTCACTTGGATATTCACACGGAATTTCTTTTGAGGAAGGCGATGGAATTACATTCGACGTACCCAACCCCACAACAGTTGTAGTAAACGGCGTTGATAAGCAGAAGGTTGGACAGGTAGCTGCTCAGATCCGCGAAAAGAGACCTCCGGAACCTTACCACGGTAAGGGAGTTAAGTACTCCACAGAGGTTGTTCGTCGTAAGGCATCCAAGAAGAGCGGTAAATAAAGAAAGGAGTGGATTTGCATGGTATCAAGAAAGGACTCTAACGCACAGCGTCTTAAGAGACATAAGAGAGTCAGAGCAAAAATATCCGGCACAGCAGAAAGACCTCGTCTTTGTGTATATCGTTCCGAGCGTCACATTTCAGCTCAGGTTATCGATGATGTTGCAGGAGTAACATTGGTTTCCGCAACCACCCAAGAGAGCGGATTTGAAGGCAACGGCTCCAATAAGGCCGCAGCAAAGAAGATAGGAGCGCTTGTAGCAGAGCGCGCAATAGCTAAGGGAATCACCGAGGTTGTATTCGACCGTGGCGGATATCTCTATCACGGACGTGTACATGAGCTTGCAGAAGGAGCTCGTGAGGGCGGACTCAAGTTCTAAACAGGAGGAAAAACATGGCTACTAAAATCAGACCCGAAGAATTGGGTGAAATTAAAGAAGTTCTTGTTAGCGTTAATCGTGTTTCCAAAACTGTAAAGGGCGGTCGTATAGCTCGTTTTGCGGCTATCATGGTAGTTGGTGACGGAAACGGTCACGTAGGCTACGGACTTGGAAAAGCAGCGGAAGTTCCGGACGCTATCCGTAAGGGTATCGAGGACGCTAAGAAGAATATGATCAAGGTATCACTTAAGGGTGACACCATTCCCCACGAGGTAACAGGTGAATTCGGCGCAGGAAGAGTTCTTCTCAAGCCCGCACCCGAAGGTACAGGTATCATTGCAGGAGCAACAGTACGTAAGGTTGTTCAGCTTGCAGGTATCAAGAACATCAGAACAAAGTGTCTTCGTTCATCAAACCCCACAAACGTAGTAAAGGCTACATTTGAGGGACTCAAGGCTCTCCGCACTGCAGAAGAAGTTGCAGCAACACGCGGAAAGAGCGTAGAAGAAATTCACTGAGGAGGAATAGAGAAATGGTAAAGGTAACACTTGTAAGAAGCCTTATCGGCACAATTCCCGCTCAGAGAGCAACAGCAGCATCACTTGGACTTCGTAAGATCGGCGACTCCATCACACATGAGGACAACGCAGTTCTTGCAGGAAAAGTTAAAGTAATATCCCACCTTGTTAAGGTGGAAAAAGCCGGCGAGTGATTGCACACCGGTAATAGTCTAAAGGAGGAAATAACATGAAGCTCCATGAACTTTCACCGGCTCCCGGTTCAGTTACACCTGCATGGCGTAAGGGTAGAGGACCCGGATCAGGCAACGGTAAAACAGCCGGAAAGGGCCATAAAGGTCAGAATGCGCGTTCCGGCGGCGGTGTTCGTCCCGGATTTGAAGGCGGACAGCTTCCGCTTTACAGAAGACTTCCTAAGAGAGGATTCCACAACAAGTTTGCAACTGTTTACTCAATTGTAAATGTTGAAACTCTCAACGAATGCTTCGAGGATGGCGCAGTAGTAGATCTCGCAACACTTATTGAGAACGGAATCATTCGCAAGGAGAATGACGGACTTAAGGTTCTCGGTAATGGTGAAATAACTAAAAAGCTTACTGTCAAGGCTAAGGTCTTTTCAGCAACCGCTAAAGAAAAGATTGAAGCGGCGGGCGGAAAGACTGAGGTGATCTAACTTGAAGAAGATATTCTCAACCATAAGAAATGTTTGGAGCGTAGTAGACCTGCGCAAAAAGATTCTCTTCACAGTTTTTATCCTTATCCTTTACAGATTAGGCGCACAGATTCCGCTTCCTTACATTGATTCAAACGCTATCGGCGTTTATTTCCAGCAGGCAAGCGGATCGATCTTCGGATATCTTAACATGATCTCCGGTTCAGCTCTCAGCAGAGCAACACTTTTCGCTCTTTCAATTTCTCCCTACATCACATCATCAATCGTAATGCAGCTTCTCGGAGTTGCTTTCCCCAAGCTTGGTGAGATGGCTAAGGAAGAAGGCGGAAAGGAAAAAATGACAAAGTACACCCGTTATCTTACAGTAGGTCTTGCTCTTCTCACAGCATTTGGTTACTATATGTTCCTTAGAAATCAGAATCTTCTCCTTGATGGAAATGAGGACGTTTTCACAGCAATCGTAATCATCATCTGCTACTGCGCAGGTGCTTCCCTTATCATGTGGCTGGGTGAAAAGATCAACGAGTACGGTATTGGAAACGGTATCTCCATGATCCTTTTTGCAAACATCGTGTCCGGTGGTTTTACATCAGTTGGCGGACTTTGGACTCTCTTTACAACATGGGGTTGGCAGACAGCTCTTGCAGTCCTCGGACTTGTAATTGCTCTTGCAATGATCTGGTTCATGGTATTCGTATCTGACTCAGAGCGCCGTATTCCCGTACAGTATGCAAAGAGAGTGGTAGGCAGAAAGATGTATGGCGGACAGAGCTCAAATCTTCCTATGAAGATTAACATGTCCGGTGTAATGCCTATAATCTTCGCAAGCTCAATTGTATCTCTTCCCGCAACAATCGCTATGATGGCAGGACAGACAAGCGCTGAGACTGCTAAGGGCGCTTGGAAGGTGATACTTACACTTTTTGGAACAGATTCATTTGTATATCTTGTTCTTTATATACTTCTTCTGTTCTTGTTCGCTTACTTCTACATTGGAATCACATTCGATCCCATCGAAGTATCCAACAACCTCAAGAAGAACGGCGGATTCGTTCCCGGTATCAGACCCGGCAGACCTACATCCGACTATATCAGAAAAATCCTTAACAGAGTTACACTTATCGGAGCAACATTCCTTTCAATCATTTCAGGAGTACCGCTTCTTGTTAACTGCATTGCATCTCTCTTTGATGTAACTGCTCTTAACTCCATCGCGTTTGGTGGATCATCACTTCTCATTGTGATCGGTATCTGTCTTGAAACAGCAAGAGAGATTGAGGCTCAGATGACAATGCGTAACTTCAAGGGCTTCCTTGACTGATAAGGCACGAACAGATAAAGTTAAACTTCATACTATTTTCGGGAATTACTTCCCGAGTAGTATGGGGGTATATTGAGGTAGTTTACAATGAATATTATATTTCTCGGAGCGCCCGGTGCAGGTAAGGGAACTCAGGCTGAAAAAGTCAGCGAGACCTTTAAGATACCCACCATTTCAACAGGTGCTATTATTAGAGAGGCTATCAAAACAGGAACACCCATGGGTACAGCTGCAAAGCAGTACACAGAAAAAGGCGATCTTGTACCCGATGAAGTAGTAATCGGAATCATCAAGGAGCGTCTTGCTAATGATGATTGCGCAAACGGATTTATCCTTGACGGCTTCCCCAGAACAATTCCTCAGGCTAAGGCTTTGGATGAAATGGGAGTTAAGGTTGATCTCGCACTCAGCATCGAGGTAAGAGATGAAGTGATCGTAGAGCGTATGGGCGGAAGACGCGTGTGCGACAAGTGCGGCGCTTCATATCATACAAAATACAATCCCTCAAAGGATGGCGTAACATGCGATAAGGACGGCACAACACTTACTCTTCGTAAGGATGATGCTCCCGAGGTTGTAAAGAGCCGCCTTGAGACATATCATGCTCAGACAGAACCTATAAAGGAATATTATTCTGCCTGTGGCAAACTCAAAACCGTTGATGGCGAAAACGATGTTGCTAAGATTACAGAAGCAATAATCGCAGTCCTCAACGAGATTGGCAGATAAATATGATTCAACTTAAAACCGAAGCACAGATAAGTGAGATGAAGCTTGCAGGTAGGATCACAGGCGAAGCTCTTGCTCTTGCAGGAGAACACATAAAGCCGGGTGTGACAACCAAGTACATCGACAATATCGTCAGAGCTTATATCGAAAAGTGCGGAGCAAAGCCTTCCTTTTTGGGATATGGCGGCTTCCCGGGTGCTGCTTGTATCAGTATAAACGATGAAGTAATTCACGGAATACCAAGCAAGTCGCGAGTGATACAGGACGGAGACATTGTAAAGGTTGATGTAGGTGCTTTTTATCACGGTTATCACGGTGACAGCGCAAATACTTTTCCCTGCGGAAATATTTCCGATGAGGCGAAAAGACTGATTGAAGCTACAAAGGAAAGCTTCTATCGAGGAGTTGCAAACGCTGTTGTCGGTAATAGGTTGGGTGATATTGGTTCGGCTGTTGAAGAGTACAACAAAAAATGCGGATTCAATGTAGTAAGAGAATTCGTTGGTCACGGAATCGGACGCGATGTCCACGAAGATCCCAACGTACCGAATTACGGTACACCGGGAAGGGGAACAAGACTCCTGAAGGGCATGACGATTGCTGTAGAGCCAATGGTATGTGCAGGCAGTGCAAAGGTTAAGGTCCTTTCAGACAATTGGACGGTAGTAACCTGTGACGGAAGCCTGTCGGCTCACTATGAGCATACATTGGCAATCACAGAAGAAGGTCCGATACTTTTGACAAAGATCGATTGACAGTCGAAAATCTATCAAAAACATTGGTTGGAAACGTAAATCGGAACGGGTGTGCGTAACTTTTTATGTTTCAAACAAGTGTTGAATAGAAGTATCGATAAACCGAAAATAAGCAAAATAACCCTCTGCGGCTGTTTATGAGGGTTTGTTAAAAGATTTATTGATGATAGTAGGATAGAACGGAGGGATTATTCTGCCAAAGGATGATGTAATGGAATTTGAAGGTGTCGTACTTGAGGCATTGCCCAATGCGAACTTCAAGGTTAAACTTCCCAACGGTCACGTAGTGACTGCACACATAGCGGGAAAACTTAGAATGAATTATATTTGGATACTCCCCGGTGATAAAGTCAAGGTAGAGGTTTCGATTTACGACCTTTCCAAAGGACGAATCACATGGAGAGGCAAATAAAAGAAAGGGCTGGTAAATAACTATGAAGGTTAAACCGTCAGTAAAGAAGATTTGCGAAAAGTGCAAAATCATTAAGCGTAAAGGCAAAGTAATGGTTATCTGCGAGAACCCTAAGCACAAGCAGAAGCAGGGTTAAGCATTAACCACGGATAAAATCAGAAGGAGTGAAAACAAAATTATGGCTCGTATAGCTGGTGTAGATATCCCCAATTCCAAAAGAGTTGAAATCGCACTTACCTATATCTACGGAATAGGAAGAAAGAGTGCTAACGACATTCTCGCAGTATGCGGAATTGACCCCGACAAGCGCGCTAAGGATCTTACAGAGGAAGATATTTCTAAACTTCGTGATGAGATCGAAGCTAACTACACAGTAGAGGGTGACCTCAGACGTGATGTAGCGCTCAACATCAAGAGAATGGTTGAAATTAACTGCTACCGTGGAATCAGACATAGAAAAGGACTTCCGGTACGCGGACAGAGAACAAAGACAAATGCAAGAACTCGTAAGGGTCCTGCGAAGACAATCGCAAACAAGAAGAAGTAAAGGAGAGATTAAAGCAGATGGCTAAGCAGACGAAAAAAGTAATCAGAAAGCGTCGTGAGCGCAAGAACGTCGAGAAGGGCGCAGCTCACATCTCTTCCACTTATAACAACACAATAGTTACAATCACTGATACCGAGGGTAACGCAATTTCTTGGGCAACAGCCGGTGGAATGGGCTTCAAGGGTTCAAGAAAGTCTACAGCATATGCAGCTCAGACAGCTGCAGAAGAAGCTGCAAAGAAGGCAGTTGACCACGGCATGAAGACAGTTGAAGTATTTGTTAAGGGACCCGGACCCGGACGTGAATCCGCAATTCGTGCTCTCCAGACAGCAGGACTCAACATTACACTTATCAAGGATGTAACTCCCGTTCCCCATAACGGATGCAGACCGCCTAAGAGAAGACGTGTTTGATTGAATTTATAAGGAGGAATTAAAGCTATGGCAAGATATACAGGCCCCGCGTGCAGATTGTGCCGCAGAGAAGGAAAAAAGTTGTATCTTAAGGGCGACCGTTGCCTTTCAGGCAAGTGTGCTTTTGACCGTAGAAACGGCAAGACTCCCGGACAGCACGGTACAGATAAAGCGGGTAAAACAAACGAATATAAGCTTCAGCTTCGTGAGAAGCAGAAGGCAAAGAGATACTACGGAGTTCAGGAAAAGCAGTTCCGTACCTATTTCGAAAAGGCAGACAATACAGCAGGAGTAACAGGTGAAAACCTCCTCAGCTTGCTCGAGCGCCGTCTTGACAACGTAGTTTACAAGATGGGCATGGCAGCAAGCCGTAAGGAAGCTCGTCAGCTTATTCGTCACGCTCACTTCCGTCTTAACGGAAAGAAGGTTACAATTCCCTCCATTCTCGTTAAGGTTGGCGACGTTGTAAGCGTTAAGGAAGAAAGCAAGACATCCGAGAAAATCAAGGCTCTTCTTGAGAATATGCAGACAAAAGCAACACCCAAGTGGCTTGAGCTTGATGCAGCAAACGCATCAGTAAAAGTAGTGGCAATCCCTGAAAGAAGCGATGTAGACTTTGAGTTCAACGAGCAGCTTATCGTCGAGTTGTACTCCAAGTAATACCTCCATGCAAAAGTAAACTGACTGCTTCGGATATAAAATTCCGAAGCAATGTGTCGGCTTAACCGACACGAAATAAATAAGGAGGAAATTTGAATGATTGAGATAGAGAAGCCCAATATAACAACAACAGAAGTAAGTGAAGATGGCTCGAAGGCTACATTTGTTGTAGAACCTCTTGAGCGCGGATACGGAACAACTCTTGGAAATTCACTTCGCAGAATACTTATGAGCTCCATTCCCGGTGTTGCGGTTATAGCAATTAAAATTGATGGCGTTGTTCATGAGATCAGCCATATTCCCGGTGTAGTGGACGATGTAACTGATATCGTTCTTAACGTAAAGGGTATTACAGCGAAGCTGTTTTGCGAGGAAAGAAAGACTGTTGTTATTGATATGACGGGACCTGCCGAAGTAACGGCCGGTAGCATAAAGCCCGATGCGGATATTGAGATACTCAATCCGGATCTGCATATCGCAACTCTTGAAGACAATACTCGTTTCTATATGGAACTCACATTTGATCACGGACGCGGATATGTTTCGCAGGAAAAGAACAAGCAGAACAATCAGGCGGCTCTTGGAGTAATTTATACTGATTCCATTTATACACCTGTAAACAGTGTAAACTACAAGGTTGAAAATACCAGAGTTGGAAACAGCATTGATTATGACAAGCTTATTATGGACGTTACCACAGACGGAACGATTACAGCTCAGCAGTCATTGTCGCTCGCAGCCAAGATTCTCAATGATCATCTCAACCTGTTTGTAAATCTTTCAGATGATGCAGGCAAGACAGATACTCTGGTTGAGAGACAGGAAACAATAAAGGAAAAGGTCCTTGAGATGACTATCGAGGAACTTGACATGTCTGTAAGAAGCTTCAACTGCTTGAAGCGCGCAGGCATTGATACAGTTGAGGATCTTACCAAGAAGACCGAAGCCGATATGATTAAGGTTAGAAATCTTGGAAAGAAATCACTGGAAGAAGTAATCCAGAAGCTTCGTTCACTTGGTTTGGATTTGAAGCGTGAGGATGAATAATTATCGTTGGCCCAAGGGATAAACCAAGGGGCTTTCGAAAAACAAAAGAATGTTCAACAAGTAAAAATAAAGCAAGAGGAGGAACCTGAAGATGCCGGGAACCAGAAAACTCGGAAGACCCACCGCACACAGAAAATCTATGCTCAGAGGCATGGTTACCTATCTTTTGGAGAATGGCTCAATCGAGACAACTCTCACAAGAGCAAAGGAAGTTCGCGCTCTTACCGAGAAGATGATAACAATTGGAAAGAAGAACACACTTGCAGCACGTCGTGAGGCATATGAGTTCATTACTTCCAAGGATGTAGTTGCAAAGTTGTTTAATGTTATAGCACCCAGCTATGAAAATAGAAACGGTGGTTACACTGTTATTTATAAGCTCGGCCCCCGTCGCGGTGACGGAGCAGAGATGGCTGTTATCAAGCTTGTAACAGAAGAAACAAAAACAGAAACTGAAGCGGAGTCCAAGACAGAGAAATCTGAATAATCCAACAACAATTTCACAAAGGGATGACGGTTTTTCGTTGTCCCTTTTGTTCTTTGGTTGTAAATAGCATAAGTAATATAAATTTTAGTAAAATCAGCAAATTTTATTTATTATACAGGCATTAATTGTACATTTTAATTTTAAAAAGCTGTTGACAAATTGAATATAGTGTAGTATAATTATAAAATCGTTTGGCAGATCTAAAGTTGTAAAATTGGATATTTCGGCACTTTGCATCGGCAGATTGCCGTTAAAATATATCATATTATTTTTTAAGGAGAAAACGAAAATGAAAAGAATTTTAGCACTTGCACTTGCAGTTCTTATGCTCGTAGGTGCATTGTCTCTCACAGCTTGTCAGACAACAGATTCTGAAGGTTGGGAGAAGGATGCTGATGGAAACATCATCATCAAGATCGGCGGAATCGGACCTCTTACAGGCGATTACGCAAGCTATGGCGTGTCTGTTAAGAACGGCGCTACAATCGCAGTTGAAGAAATCAACGCAGCTAACCCCATTCCCGGCGTTAAGTTTGAGCTTCTTTTCCAGGACTCTGAAGGCGACGGAACAAAGGCAGTTTCTGCTTTTGGTAAGCTTGTTGACGACGGTATGGACATTTCTCTCGGCGGAGTTCTTTCCGGTGAGACAAAGGAGATCGTAACTGCTTCTGTTGAATCAGGAATGCTTCTTCTTACACCTACCGCTTCTGCACTTAACTGCATTGGCGAAGCAAATGCTTTCCGTGTATGCTTCAATGACCCTCAGCAGGGTGAAGTTGCTGCTCAGCAGATCAAGAACTACGGTCTTGCAACAAAGATCGCACTCTTCTATGACAACGGAAGTGACTACAGTATCGGTAACATCAACACTTTCAAGGAAAAGGCTGCAGAGCTCGGACTTGAGATCGTTACAGATCAGACATATTCCGAAACATCTAACACAGACTTCAGCACACAGATTACAGCAATCAAGAATTCCGGTGCAGAGCTTGTATTCATGCCCATTTACTATAACGACGCAGCTAAGTTCCTCCGTCAGGCAAGAACAGCTGAGCTTGATGTTGTATACTTTGGCGTTGACGGTCTTGACGGTGTAATTGCTGAGTGCGGAGAGGCTAACAAGGCTGACTGTGAGGATGTTATCCTTATGACACCCTTCTATGCTGACTCTGAGCAGGATGTAATTAAGAATTTCGTTGATACATACAAGACAGCTCACAATGCAATTCCCGACCAGTTTGCAGCTGACGGTTATGATGCTATTTATGTAATCGTAGAGGCTCTCAAGCAGGCTGGCTACACAACCGGCGAGAGACTTGAAGGCGTTACAACTGAAGGTTTCAATGCTGCCCTCATTGGTGCAATGACCAATATCACTGTAACAGGTGCTACAGGTACAATGAAGTGGACAGCAAACGGTGAAACATCAAAGAACCCCCTTGTTCTTCAGATCAAGGATGGAAAGTACGTTGAGTACAAAGCTGAATAATTAAAAGCGAAGAACACAAAAACATACCATCACCGCCGAGACTTGTCTCGGTGGTGATAAGTTTGGGAATGACTGAAAGCCATTGACCGATGTAAAATGTGCTGTGGTCATTCCCAATTTGCGTAACAAACAAAAGGAAAGGTTATTCATTTGCAACTAAAGCAGTGAAGGCGATAAAAATGACATTATTTTTAGAAACTATTATTCAAGGTATAAGCCTTGGAAGCATCTATGCCCTTATAGCTTTGGGCTATACGATGGTATATGGCATAGCAAAGATGCTTAATTTTGCACACGGCGATATTATCATGGTTGGTGCATATGTAATTTATACAAGTGTTACAATGGCAACTCTCCCTGCATGGATCGGAGTTATTATTTCTATTATTTTCTGTTCTGCCCTCGGAATTACAATTGAATTCTTGGCTTATAAGCCCCTTCGCGGAGCTCCTTCTCTTAATGTACTTATTACTGCCATTGGAGTCAGCTATTTTCTTCAGAACCTTGCATTGCTTATTTTCGGTGGAAATCAGAAAGCAGTACCTGTTCCCAATATGTCATTCCTTAACATAAAATTGGGAAGTACTCTTTCAATTTCGGGTGAAACAGTGTTTACAATTTTGGTGACTGTTGTTCTTATGATCGCCTTGACATTATTTATTAATAAAACAAAGCTTGGAAAAGCCATGAGAGCGGTTTCTGAGGATAGAGACGCAGCTCAGCTTATGGGTATAAACGTAAACAGAACAATTACAGTAACCTTTGCAATTGGTTCGGCTCTTGCTGCATTTGCCAGCCTTTGCTACGGTATGAACTATGCATATATTAAGCCTACAACAGGATCAATGCCCGGCATCAAAGCGTTTACAGCCGCGGTATTTGGAGGAATCGGGTCAATTTCCGGTGCCATGTTCGGCGGATTTCTTATGGGTATTTTCGAAAAGCTTGCTTCAGCATATATTTCAACGCAGCTTACAGATACCATCGTTTTCGGTGTGTTGATGATTATGCTTGTTGTACGTCCTACAGGACTTCTTGGTAAGAAGTTGAATGAGAAAGTGTGATTATAATGGAAAAGAAATTAAAAAACTTAAAGTTTAATAAAAGCGATGCTATCACACTTGGTATTCTCGTTGCAATTTTTGGATTCTTTTTTGTGATGGTTTTTACAGGAGCGGCTTCCAACCAGATGAAGTCGATGATTATTCCGATTTCTTACAATATTATTCTTGCAATTTCATTGAACCTGATGGTTGGATTCCTTGGTGAGCTTTCTCTCGGTCACGCGGCATTTATGTCGGTAGGAGCATATACAGGAGCATTTTTCTCTGTGAAGCTTGTGGAGGCTTTCCCCGGACTTCCCATTTGGGTGTATTTCCCCCTTGCCATGCTTGTTGGCGGCATTGCAGCGGCAATTGCAGGTATTATAATTGCGATTCCCGCTCTTCGTCTCAGAGGTGACTACCTTGCAATTCTTACACTTGCTTTTGGTGAAATAATCAGAAATATAATCACTAATATGCCCATTCTTGGTGCTGCGATTGGATTTGATACAGGTTCAATTACTCCCAAGATCGCAAAGGCACAGACACTTTTGCCCTTTGCTGCGGCTGCAGTACTTATCACAACCATATTGATACTCAATTTTGTAAGAAGTAAACACGGCAGAGCCATCACTGCAATTCGCGACAACAGAATTGCGGCAGAAGCCAGCGGTATCAATGTAAAGTTTTATAGAATGTCCGTGTTTGCGATTTCTGCTTTCTTTGCAGGAATTGCAGGCGTTATGTATTCACACAGCCAGACCCTTTTGAAGGCTTCTACATTTGACTATAACATGTCTATTGAGATCCTTGTAATCGTTGTTCTCGGTGGAATGGGTAATATGTCAGGATCCGTAATTGCTTCCATCATTATGTACATGCTTCCCGAAATACTTCGTGATTTCGACAGCTACCGCATGCTCATCTATTCCGTACTCCTTATTGGTATCATGCTCTTTACATCGGCTCCAAAACTCAAGAATTTCCGTGAAAAGTTCACATTTGATAACATCAAGGGTATTGTGATTGACAGGCTTAAAAAATCAAAGAAAGGCGGAACAAAAAATGAATAATAACGGAAAAATTATTTCTTCCAACGGCACTGAAATGTTCTCACCGCCTTCTAATACACTTCTTCCCACAAGAGATGCAGGTAAGGTGCCTGTTCTTGACGTAAGAGGTCTTGGGATCGATTTTGGCGGTCTGCGCGCAGTTGATGATTTTACAATTACTGTAGGACCTACAGAAATTGCAGGTCTCATCGGACCTAACGGTGCAGGTAAAACAACAGTTTTTAACCTTCTTACAAACGTATACAAGCCCACAAGAGGAGCGATCCTTCTTGACGGAAAGAGCACATCGGGAAAAACAGTTGACCAGGTTAACAAAATGGGAATTGCAAGAACGTTCCAGAACATTCGTCTTTTTAACAAAATGACCGTTCTTGACAATGTAAGAGTTGGACTTCATAATCATACGGATTGTAATTTTGCAGAATCGTTTTTGAGACTTCCGGCATATTTCAAAGCAGAACGCAAATCCTCAGAAAAAGCAATGGAGCTTCTCTCCATTTTTGACATGGAAAATGAAGCATATACTCTTGCAGGAAACCTTCCTTACGGTGCGCAAAGACGTCTTGAGATCATCAGAGCTCTTGCAACATCTCCAAAGCTTCTGCTTCTTGACGAGCCTGCGGCAGGCATGAACCCCTCTGAAACCGCGGCACTTATGGAAAGTATCAGAAAGATCAGAGATACCTTCCACATTGCGATCCTATTGATCGAGCATGACATGAATCTTGTTATGAACGTATGTGAGGGTATCGCGGTACTGAACTTTGGTAAGATAATTGCTAAGGGTTCTCCTGAACAGATAAAATCTAACGAGGCAGTAATTGAAGCATACCTCGGACATCATGACGAGGAGGAAGAATAATGCTTAAAGTTGAAAATCTTAACGTTTATTATGGAAACATTCATGCAATAAAGGAGGTATCCTTTGAGGTAAAGCAGGGTGAGATCGTTTCCCTTATAGGTGCAAACGGCGCGGGAAAGACTACAACCATGCATACAATATCGGGACTGTTGCGTTCAAAAACGGGTTCTATTGAGCTTCTTGGACAGAACATAAGCCATATAGATGCCCACAAGATCGTAAATATGGGTATGGCTCATGTTCCTGAAGGAAGACATGTATTTCTCCAAATGACTGTGGAAGAGAATTTGGAAATGGGAGCTTATACCACACCAAAGACCTGTAAAGACGACCTTAAGTATGTATATGAGCTTTTCCCAAGACTTCTTGAAAGAAGAAAGCAGATCGCAGGTACTCTTTCGGGCGGTGAGCAGCAGATGCTTGCCATGGGAAGAGCGCTCATGAGCCGTCCCAAGTTGATACTTCTTGACGAGCCCTCCATGGGTCTTTCGCCCATTCTTGTTGATCAGGTATTTGATATAATCAAGGAGCTTCACAAGAGCGGAATTACAGTTCTTCTTGTTGAGCAGAATGCAGGCAAGGCTCTTAAAATTTCGGATCGAGCATATGTACTTGAGCTTGGAAGAATTGTTCTTACAGGTACAGGTAAGGAGCTTGCAAAGAGCCCTGTAATTAAAAAAGCTTATCTCGGCGGTTAATATTCAACACCCCTTCCGTTTGGACGGGGTGTTTATTTTTTTATGGAACAAATAATTAATTTGAACAAGAGATTAGGTGAATAAAGTGTAAATTTCTGTTCAAATAATAATAAATAATGTAAAATAATTAACACTGATATTGACAAATAAACAAAAAAGGTGTATTATAAATCTGCAGTTATTCAAAAACATGAAATTAAAGTGATGAATTGAACATTTGAATGCATTCGCAGGATTTGTTCAATCATTTTATAATTTGGAAACATTTGAACATAAGGAGAAAAACATGAAAAAAATATCTTTGATTATAGCCGTTGTTATGGTTTTTGTATCTGTATTTACCGCGTGCAACGAAAGCAAGACCGAGATCATAATTTACACAAGCTCTGAGGATTTCAGAATTGAATATGTGGAGAATAAAATGGAAGAAAGGTTTCCTGATTACAATGTTGTAATTGAGTATATGTCCACATCAAATATTGCGGCAAAAATTAAAACAGAAGGCAAGAATACTGCTTGCGATATTATTTGGTCCCTTGAATACGGATATCTTGATCAGCTTAATGCAGACGGACTTGTTGCTCCTCTTTCCGCTACTGCCATTGACAATAGCATTTATTCAGAGGATACTTTAAATGACAATTGGACGGTTGATATAAGAAACGGCGGAGCAATAATTTTAAATACTAAGGTTCTTGAGGAAAGAGGTCTTGCCGAGCCTGAAACCTACGAGGATCTGTTGAAGCCCGAGTACAAGGGTCTTATATCCATGCCAAGCCCCAAATCGTCGGGAACGGGATATACCTTCCTGTATGCCCTTGTAAAATCCATGGGCGAGGATGCTGCTTTTGATTATTTTGATAAGCTCAGTGAAAATGTTCTTCAGTATACTGCATCGGGCTCAGGGCCTGTAAACGCTCTTATGCAAAATGAGGTTGCAATCGGACTTGGAATTACAGCCCAAGCGGTTACAAAGATCAATGAAGGTGCTGATAATCTTAAGATCAAATTTTTCGAGGAAGGCTCGCCCTATGCTCTTTACGGAAACGCCATAGTATCGGGAAGGGAAACACGCAATGAGGTGGTTGAGGTCTTTGAATATCTTGCAACTACATGTGTTTCTGAGATCAATGAGCTTTATTTTCCCGAAAACATTATAAAGGATAAATATCCCGTGGTAGAAAATTTCCCCACAAACATCAAATACAGCGATATGTCGGGGGACAATATGGCGGAAAAGCAAAGACTTCTTGACAAATGGAAGTATTAATTAGGAAAGGTCATAATGATGCAGATTAAGCTTAAAGTAAGAGATCTTGAAAAAAATTACAATGAAAAGGTCGCTTTAAAAAATATAAATTTCGATGTTTATTCCGGGGAATTCCTTTCAATTCTTGGGCCGTCCGGTTGTGGAAAAACCACTCTTCTCAGAATTTTGATTGGGCTTATAGATGCAAGCTCGGGTAGTATTATCCTTGAAGACAAGGATATTACAAACGCGGCTCCCAACGAGCGCGGAATGGGAATTGTATTCCAGAATTTCGCTCTTTTTGAAAACATGACAGTTCTCGGTAATGTGGAGTATGCCCTGAAGCTTAAGCTTAAGAAGGAAAACAAAAAGTCCGGGAATAAGCTTGGTGCAAAAAAGATCAAGGAAGAAGCCCAAGCAAGAGCCCTCAAGATGCTTGAAGCCATGAATCTTCTGGAACACAAAAATAAAAAGCCGGCAGAGCTTTCCGGCGGTCAACAGCAAAGAGTCGCAATAGCAAGAACTCTTGTTTTAAATCCTGAGATCATATTGTTTGACGAGCCAATGTCCGCTCTTGACGTGGCAACAAGACTTGCGCTTCGAGACGAGATCAAAAGGATACAAAAGACCTTTGGAACAACGATGATATATATTACTCACGATCAAGAGGAAGCATTTGCCATGTCCGATCGTATCATGGTAATGGAGGAAGCAAATATAGTTCAGCTTGATACCCCTGAAAATATTATAAAAAATCCTGCAAACCAATATGTCAGAGATTTTGTAATTAATAATCTGAAAATGAAAATAGATTCCCTGATGAAATATACGGACGTGGATCAAGAGGGGTAATCTATGAATAAGTCAATTAAAAAACACAGATCAACGGGATTTGGAGTAATCGACGGAACAAAGCTGTTGCTTTCCGCGGTTTTTATTGCCCTTGTAATCATTCCCTTGATTATTATGTTTACGAATATAGATCCCGAGAGCATAAAAAACGTTGTGAATACCCCGAATTTTTGGGAAATTGTCTTGAATTCTCTGAAGGTTGGCGTGATTGCTACGGGAATAAGTGTAATTGCAGCCTATTTTCTTGCAAGATTCGTATATAGGTCGGGGGTTGCTCACAAGGATCTTTTCAGCATTCTGTTTACATTACCAATGCTCGTACCTTCAATTTCTTTAGGTATGGGCTTGATTATACTTTTTGGCAACAACGGTATCATAACGAAGCTTTTGGGGCAGAGCAGTGGAATTTATGGCATGTGGGGCATAATTATGGGCTCGGTGCTGTATTCCTTGCCGGTAGCCTTTCTCATGTTTGCGGATATTATGAAATATGAGGACGCTTCTCCATATGAGGCAGCAGAGGTTCTGGGTATTTCAAAATTCCGACAGTTTTTAACAATTACCTTGCCGTACCTTAAAAAGCCGCTTATATCCGTAATTTTTGCTACGTTTACACTGATTGTAACGGATTACGGTGTTCCAATGGCAATCGGCGGCGGATTCAAGACAATACCGCAGGTAATGTACGAGGAAGTTTCGGGAATGCAATTTGGCAGAGGCGCAGTTTGGGGAGCGTTGCTCCTTATTCCTGCGGTAATAGCCTTTATAATCGACCTTATTAATAAGGATCGGGGCAATTCGGGATTTATTACAAAGAGCTTTGAGGAATCTAAATCCAAGATTGAAAAAGCCATCGCCTATACCGTATGCATCGTTGCGTCGGTTTTTACAGTGTCGCCCGCTATTTCGTTCATTTTTCTTGCGTTCACGGAAGGTTATCCAAACAAGCTTTCGTTTACCTTTGAAAATATTACGGACGTTGTGTCAAAATCCTCGGAATATTTGATAAATTCCGTTGTAATGGCGTTGTGCGTTGCACTTTTCGGAAGCATCGTTGCTTTTTTAACGGCGTACCTTTCTGCAAGAATGAAGTCAAAGACCTCAAAGTTTTTGCATATGTCATCCATAACGTCGGCGGCAATACCCGGACTTGTGCTTGGTCTTGCATATGCCATGACCTTTGCGGGTACTCCTGTATATAACACAATGCTGATACTTGTGATGGTGAATACAGTGCATTTTATATCATCACCGTATCTTATGATGTACAATTCGCTTTCAAAAATCAACGGAAATCTTGAATCCGTTGGTGATACCCTTGGAATTTCAAGAGTCAGAATGCTGAAGGATGTATTTTTGCCACAAAGCATTACGACGCTGCTTGAAATGTTCTCATATTTCTTTGTAAACTGCATGATGACCATTTCTGCGGTATCGTTCCTGTCATCTACCTCAACAAAACCCCTGTCGTTGCTGATCAATCAGTATCAGACACTTTCAAAGCCCGAGCTTGCGGCAGTTGTTTCATTGATTATTTTTGGAGTAAACCTTGGAGTAAAGGGAGTATTCCGTATCATCAAAACAAGAAAAAAGTAATAATACATTGGAGAATAAAATGAGTCTTTCAAAAAAACAGTTTGATGTGCTTTGCACACTTGAAAAAAGTAAAAAAAATCTGTCCCAGAGAGAAATTGCCAGACGTACAGGCTTTTCTGTAGGAACAGTAAATAAGATCCTGACAGAATTTACTTCTAAGGGATGGGTAAGCGAAGGCTTTGTAACCCCTCTCGGACTTGAGGCGCTTGAGCCGTATAGAGTTAAAAGAGCGGTGATTATTGCAGCAGGCTTCGGTTCACGAATGGTTCCCATAACACTGAATACCCCAAAACCCCTTGTCAGAGTACATGGAAAGAGAATCATCGATTCATTGTTGGACGCTCTGAAAGATGCGGAGATCCCTGAGATTTATATTGTCCGCGGATACCTCGGTGAGCAATTCGATCAGCTTGTAGCAATATACCCCAATATTAAATTTATCGAAAACCCGGGATACAATGAGGCGAATAACATATCATCAGTGGTATGCGCAGGTGAGCTTGTGAAAAACGCCTACATTGTAGAAGCGGATCTGCTTATAAGCAATCCCGAGCTGATTACCAAGTATCAGTATGAGTCCAATTATCTTGGAATACCTATGGAAAAGTCGGATGACTGGTGCTTTGCCACTGAAAACGGTGTCATCAAAAAGCTTACCATCGGCGGCGTTGACTGTCATCAGATGGTTGGAATTTCTTATTGGACTGATGAGGACGGCGCAAAGCTTGCAAGAGATGCCAAGGCAGTTTTTGAAGCTCCGGGCGGTAAAGAACGCTATTGGGATCAGGTTGCCCTTGAATATTGCATAAAAAATTATTGCGTCCACGTCAGAGAATGTACCTGTGATGATATAGTGGAAATAGACACATTCAAGGAGCTTGTTGTGATCGATCCATCATATAAGATTGATTAAAATGCAGTTAAAAACAAACTAATTTACTTATAGATTTTTGTAGTTATAGTATTGACAAATAAGTTAAAGTGTTATATAATCAAAGTGTGTAGGGGGACGGCACCCATGATAAAAAACAGCATACACGACAAATTGCTATCATAACAAAGGGGAAGACACCCATGGAAAAAAACGTTATTGTTGTTGATGAGCAAGGTAATCAGATTGGAGCGACCTACCCGAAAAGGGCAAAAGGTCTTGTTAAAAAAGGCAGGGCACGCTTCGTCGGTGAAGATACCATATGCCTTGCGTGCCCTCCATATGAATTTTTGGAGGATAATAAAATGAATAACAACATCAACATAAACGAAATTATAGAAGATGAGATCAACAGAGCAAGCGAGCCGTTGACATCGAGAGAGATATTCAACCAGCTTTCGATGCTTCAAGCAGACAAGATCAATGGTTCTACAAACTCGTTGGAGTCACTCAATGACACGGTTTCCTTGGTTTTTGACCGTGAATATCAGGAAGACGAGGATCGTGTTAAGGTTGTTGAAATGCTTACAGATGCTTATGTCAATCGTGAGGAATCAGTTTGGAAGATTGTCAAGCTTTACGAAAAAATGTACGATGATGTAAGTGAGCTTGAAAAAATGAAGGCCAAGAAAGACATGATTCAAGAAACATATTTTCCGATGTTGAAGATGATTGATGAAACAGAGTCAATGTATGAAGACGATAAAGCGCGTAAGATTTCGGAAATTCTTGATAAAATGACTTCTATGATTGAGAAAATAATATCATAACTGCTTTACAATCCAATTTAATAAAAAGCCTATGCGACTTTCTCTGTTGTTCCAAGCGGGAGAAATGGCAGGCACAAAATTTCGGCAGAGAACTTGTTTTCTCTGCCGATTTGTGTTATAATGGTGTAAGTGATGAAAATGGACGAACTGAAAAATCGCAAGACCACTCGGTTGAAAGGTGCGGACTATAATCGAAATCAAGCCGTGTTTCTCACGATATGCACGAAAGAAAGGCGCTGTGTTCTTTCTCGTATTGTAGGGACCGGCGTCCCCGACGGTCAGCAAAAAACGCAAAAACACCTGCCATAAGGCAGGCGCTTTTCACAGGGGAGCCTTATTCTGCCTTGGATAAATGCGCAAAAAAACATATTTTCGGGAGGAGCAAGCCCTCCCCTACGGGGCATTCGCGATGTTAGCACAAAATCCGTAGGGACCGGCGTCGACGGTCCGCAAATCGAATTGACAAAATACGGACAAATCGCGGATAAATATATCCATCAACTCAACAACTTTTACGATGATCTGTCGGTCGAAAGTTACGTAATTATGCCAAACCATATTCATATTATGCTATGGGTAAAAGGATCGGAAAACGGACCGTCGAGGACGCCGGTCCCTACAGTGCAGAATTCCATTCCGTCGCGGTTCGTGTCTACGTTCAAAAGATTTTGCAACAAGGAATACGGCGTAAATCTATGGCAATATCGCTCCAATGATCATATCATTCGTAACCGTCAGGACTATGATGAGCATTTGCGATATATTTATGAAAACCCTATACGCTGGTATTACGACGAATTATATGCAGAAGAATAGGGGTATGGGATTTGCCCGAAGCGTTTGTAATACAAATGTGAAACCGGCGATAAAATAGAGGAGTTTTTAGGATGTTTTATATTAAGGCTAAGGCTACACGATTGATCGATGACAGCGCATATCCGGAAGTTGTACTATGTGAATTCATTGATACCAATGATAATCAACACAAGATCATCGAAAAATGGCCGGTTGTATCAGGCGAGAAATTTGAAAATATTTTTCCAAAGGATTGTTTTATCGGATGCACAATTTTAGAGGAAAAATTCGAGTCATGTATTGTCACCACAGAACAACCATGGTACATTGAAACTGAAGAAGGGAAAACAATTTTTGAAATCCATAAGAGTCTTTTGATTGAAACGAATGATTAAGAAAAGACAATCCCCCAACAGATTTCTGTTGGGGGATTGTCTTTGTTTCCTGCAGAACTATTTTTGTTTGTAGGGGAGACCTGCGGTCTCCCGCGGGCGAACAAAGTTCGCCCCTACCGTTCATTATTTATTTTCTCCGCTAAGGGCATCACGGATTGTTCGCATAGGCTTTTTTCAATTTATAGATTATTGATTGATTTGAAGCGAAAAAATTGAAATCTGTTCGATTTCGGATCAGTCAACTGAATATGCGTTCAATTATTTCGTCAGTGCTGTCAACGATTATTTCCGCTCCTGCGTCCATAAGGTGTTGCTTGGTACGGAATCCCCAAGAAACGAAGATGCTGTCACAGTGAGCATTTTTTACCGTCATAACGTCAACCTCTGAGTCCCCTATATACAGAACGTCCCGGGGATCATCTATGCCAAAGGAAGTAAGGATCTTCCAGAATCCCTTGGTTTCGGGTTTTCTTGTAATCTCACCGCCTTCACCGTATACTATGTCAAAGGTATGGGGAAAGTGCAGGTCAATAAGATATGAGGTTGGCGCATGCTTTTTGTTTGACAGCACCGCCAATTTAACACCGCTTTTTTTAAGCCTTGCAATCAGATCTTCAATGCCGTCATAAACTCGTGTATGATCGTTGGCATGAACTGAATAATGGGCAGTAAAATCCTGAAAAACGGCATTGAAAACGTTTTCGTCCACTTCTGAGCCAATTGCCCTTTTGATGAGCATTTTCATACCGTTTCCCGTAAACCATGGGATGATATATTCAGGGTGGGTTTGAAATCCGTGCTTTGCAAGGGCAAAATTTACTGAAATTGCAAGATCCTTTGAGGTATCCAAAAGCGTGCCGTCAAGGTCAAAAATTACGGCTTTATACTTTATCATATTCATTTCTTCTTTTTAGTCTTATTCTGATTGCTATTCTTGTTTTTAGCCTGAGCCTCGGGCTTGCTTGCGAGAACGATGAGTACAACGAGAACTGCAACCACTGCAACGGTAATTCCGATTATAATTATAGTCCAAAGAACAGTGTTATCGTTGTCGGAATCGGTGTTTGAGGAAGAGGAGCCTGCGGCAATTGCATTTTTCTGTGCTTTAAGCTCTGTTTCATATTCGCTCATCTTTGCCTTGTTGATGCCCTCATAAGCCTCTGCAGGTGTATATTCCACCTTTTCGCTTTCGGCATTGAGCATGTCCTCAAGAACATAGTAAAGATATTCGTTTTTCTTAAAGTATTCAAGGTCGGGCTCAACGAGCTTCAGAATATGATAACCAATAGATGATTTGACGACCTTTGTCATTTCGCCAACCTTAAGATCCTTGCATACTTCCTGAAGCTCTGTCAGGAGGCTTTCGGGCTTAAGATAGAAAACAACTGACCCGCTTTCTGCCTCATAGTCGTCGCTGTAATTAATTACAAGCTCCTCAAAGGTTGTAATTGGAGCTGAAAGAACGGTGAATGCATCTTCAAGCTTTGTGTGAATATCGGTTCCTGTATATCCCTTAAGCTCACTTGCGGTATCCTTGGCATTGCGAAGGGAAGCATAAAGAGCGGCTTTTTCATAAATATCCACCTTGATGTCGTTGCTTCCGTTCAATGCCTCAATGGCTGAGAGGTAATCATGAGGAGCAAGATCCGGAGTCATAAGCTTCTGAAGGGCAGTGAAGCAATCAAGAAGAGCCACCACTGTTTTATTGGTCTTAAGCTCGGAATCCGTCTTGTAGAAATCAAGAATTTTGTTAAGGTCATCAATGGAATGGGAGGTATTGAAGCTCTTGATTGCCGCAACAAAGTCTGCTTTGAACCAACCGTATGTTGATTTGTCTTCTGCAAGCTTTAAGAGAGCTGCTGAAAGCTTGGATTTGGAAGCCTCAACCACGCTTTTTGCAATTTCACCTGCAAGGTCGGAGGTGGAAGCGGATTCAAGCTTTCCCACAAGCTCTGCGTGCTGTGAGTTTGCAAGGGCATCAATGTCTGCTTTGACTGATGTTTTATATATATCAAGCTTTTCGATATAACCTTCAAGGCACTTGGCTACATCGATTTTTGACTGTTCTTCAGTGATCTTTGCGGAAATTGCGGAGATCTGTGCTACAAGGGACTCCAATGTAGCGGCAAGCTCGTCAGTGCTTTTTCCGTCAGCGATCTGTTTGTTTATGTCATCAATGGATTTCTGAGTGTTTTTGAGGGATTGACGAAGCTCGTGGAGCTTTAAAATGGGATCGAATGCAAGATCAAATTCTGCCATCTTGTAAAGCTTTTCAATGAGCTCTTTCTTTTCAGCATCGTTCTTTTCGTCGTCGACTGTAAGAATAAGATGCATTGCGGCTCTGAAGCTTGACATGTATTCCTTAACTGCACTGTCAGATGTATCTATAAGCTTTTCGTCTGAAAGATAGGTATAAAGCTTATTATATGCCATTTCATTCAGTGTCATTTTTGTGAACACATCAAGGGTCATATTCATTTCGCTTTCAAGCTGTGTTTCAAAAACATCGCCGTATGCAGAAACATACATGGCAACATAGTCCTCACATTCCTTGATCTCTTCTGCAGTAAGTGACTGGGAATATTTGTCAAGAAGCTTATGGATGGCGGCATCATAACGAAGCTTGTCAAGCACGTCCTGCTTGATCTTTTCTTCTGTGATCTCTGTGCCGCTTTCTTCATAGGAATCCTTTACAAAGAGATAATAGTATCTGTAATACTCGTAGGTGATGTCCTCTCCGTTTACTGAAAGGATCTTCAGATCATAAATTTCGGGGCGCTGCTCTGCTGTTGCTTCGGGGGTTGATGTTGAACAGGCAACAAAAGCAAAAAGGCAAAGTGCCGCCATTAAAAAAGATATAATTCTTTTCATTTTTTCCTCCGTGGAAACGTTTATAATATTATATATAATTTATCAATTTTGAAGTCAAAAGTCAATAGTAATAATTTAATTTTAACCTAAAATTCACACAGTCATCAAAAAGATATTCCGATGCTCGTGTGTGGGCACCGGAATAATGTTTAAATGAAATGATGCGTTATTAGAATGTATTAGCTCTGATTATTCCTCGGTTACTTCCTCAGTAATTTCTGCTTCGGTTTCTTCTTCTGTTGCGGGAATATTTGCTTCATATCCGATCATAAGTCCGCCGCGTTCAGCATAGAAGCTGCAAAGTCCGTAGGTATTTCCTATAACGATGTCGGCGTCTTCAAATTTCGCAAGAAGCTTTTCCTTGAGAACGGACGCGGCAACGGGATTGAGACAGTGGTCGATTCTGACCTTACCGCCGTTATATCCGCGAAGGAGCATATTTTTGATAATATCCTCAATTGCCTTCTTTTCTCCGCGGCTCTTTGAAAGGGTTTCAAGAGTTCCCACATCACTTGCCTTACCAACTATACGGATTCCAAGGGCACCTGCAAGCTTTGCAGTCATGTGGCTCACTCTTCCGTTGTTTGCAAGGTTTTTCAGGGATTCAAGAGAGAAAATAAGTGCTGTATTCTTTTGGTACTCCTCAATTGCACAGCAGATCTCATCAAATGAAAGTCCTTCGGAGATGAGTTCTCTGAGCTTTTCAACGATAAGCTTCATTTCGGGACCTGTTGAGAGGGAATCAATAACATAAACATGGCGTTTAGGGTGCATTGATTCATACTCTGATTTAGCAGCAGATGCGGAATTGTAGCTTCCGGAAAGACCGCTTGTGATGGTTATGCAGAATACATTTTCTGCGTCTCCAAAGGCTGTGATATAATCTGATACATTGGGGCATGATGTGGTGGATTTTCCGCTATATCCTTCAAGATAAACGAGCATATTTTCGATTTCGAGCGCATCGTTATCGGTGAATTCTTTTTCATCTGTGGAAATTTTCAACGGTACCGTGGTACACTCATAGGGAAATTCAAATCTTCTTATATTGGAGCTTGAGTCTGCGATTATCTTATAATTCATATCGTAACCTCCGTGAATTTGTTTTTATTTAAGATCGTATTTAATTTCTTTTGCGCTTGAGCATGCGATGAGGTCTTTTTCTGTTTCCTTGAAGTACTCTTCAAATTCAGCTGAACCAACAACTGTAAGGCTTTCAAGCTCTGTTTTCATGGAAAGATTGTTTTCGGACTTGTATTTTCTCATTTCCATAACAGTATCCTTGAATTCTTCACCGAATTTGAGGAGCTTTTCATCAACGGAAGTGGGATTTGCCCATGTTGTCAGGTGGATGGACTTGTCACCCTCAAAATCCTTGAAGCCCTTAAGGTAGATATATTCTGTAATATGGGGGATATAGATGGAATACATCTTGAGAATGTTGTAGAGACAGTAGTAAATTGCCTTCTGTGCGGACTTTCTTTCTTCTGCTCCGTGAACCTCGGGCTTGTAAAGTCTGTCCTTAACGAACTCAATATAGTTGTCGCAAAGATCCTTCCAGAACAGGTCGTCGATCACCTTTCTTGCAAGACCGATCTCGTACTGATCAAGCCACTTCTTTGCTTCTATAACTGCCTCGTTGGTGCGTTCAACGATCCAACGGTCAATGGGCTTTTCAATTGTGGGAACGTATGAAGGATCAAAGTCTGTCAGGTGTGAAAGAACAAATTTTGATGAGTTCCAAAGCTTTGTAATAAGTCTCTTGGAGGCATCCTGCATTTCCTGCTGATCAAAATAGGTGTCAGTTCCCAGCCTTGCGCTTGCGGACCAATATCTGATGATGTCAGCGGAGTATGTCTCAATGAGGGCCTGTGGAGTAAGCTTTGAGTTGCCCTTGGACTTACTGATCTTTTCACCGGGCTTTGCAAGAACGAATCCGCAGATCATTGTGTCATTCCAAGGAATGTCGCCTGTGTGATAAAGGCTCTTTGCTATTGTATAGAACGCCCAAGTTCTGATGATTTCGTGAGCCTGTGTTCTCATGCTCATGGGCATAAAGCCTTCTTCAATGCCGTATCTCTTTGCGGTGTCCTCGTTGATGAGGGGGGAAATGGACGATGTTGCCCAAGTGTCAAGAACTGCGCTTTCGGGAGTAAATGTTGTTCCGCCGCACTCACATGTGCCGTTGTAAGAAACCTCAAGGGGATTTACAGGGAGCATTTCCTCTGTTGCAAAATGGGGCTTGCCGCACTTGTCACAGTACCAAACAGGGAAGGGTACGCCGAAATAACGCTGACGGGAGATACACCAGTCCCATTTGAGATTTTCAACCCAAATTGTATATCTGTTCTTCATGTGTGCGGGGTGCCACTTGATCTTGTCTCCTGCTTCAAGAAGCTCCTTTTTCTTGGAAAGTACATCGATGTACCACTGCTTTGAGGGGATAATTTCAACCTCTGTTCCGCAACGCTCGTGTACGGAAACCATGTGTGAAAGCTTTTCTGACTTAAGGAGAAGTCCGTTTTCATCAAGAAGTCTGATGATCTCTTTTCTTGCGCCCTTAACCTTCATTCCTGCAATGAAGGGAACATCTTCTGCAATCGTTCCGTCGGGCAGGATAACCTTTTTGTAGGGAAGATTATATTTTTCAACCCATTCAGAGTCGGTTGTGTCACCAAAGGTTGCACACATAACTGCTCCTGTACCCTTATCAAGAGCAACCTTTTCGTCTGTGAGAAGCGGTACTTCGAAGTTATAAAGCGGTACCTTTACGCTCTTTCCTACAAGGTGCTTGTATCTTTCGTCCTCGGGGTTTACAAATACACATACAACACCGTAAAGAAGCTCGGGTCTTGTTGTAGCGATCTCAAGAACATTTCCTTCAACAGTGAAGGGGATATAGTTGAATGTTGAGTCGATCTCCTGTGTATCAAGCTCTGCCTGAGCAATTGATGTACGGCACTCTGTACACCAGAGAACAGGGGATTCCTTGATGTATGCGTGACCCTTCTTTGCAAGGTCAATAAATGAGCGCTGTGAAAGCTTCTGTGAATTGTCGCTTACTGTGGAATACTGGAGATTCCAGTCACATGAAAATCCCATGGTTTTCCAAAGATCCTTGAATTCCGCCTCATATTTCTGGGTGGTTTCAACACACTTCTTGCAGAAATCGCCTCTGGAAAGATCTCTTGCCTTGATGCCCGATTCCTTTTCAACAAGACGCTCGGAGGGAAGTCCGTTGTCGTCAAATCCAAAGGGATAGAAAAGGTTGAAGCCTTGCATTCTCTTGTAACGTGCGATCATTTCAGCCTGTGTATAGCTGAAGATATGACCGATGTGAAGGCTTCCGCTTACTGTTGGGGGAGGTGTGTCAATTGAATAGATCTTCTTTGACTTATCGGGAGTAAATTCGTAGATCTTGTTTTCTTCCCAATATTTCTGAATATTTTTTTCAACGGTCAAACCGTCATATCGCTTTTCAAATTCTTCCATGATTTCAACTCCGTTTATATAAAATTATATTTATAAAAAAATAAACCCTAAGACCAAGTCTTAGGGCGAATTACCGCGGTACCACCTAAGTTCGCATAAGCGCACTTTGAGATTGTTTTAACGGTGGATCACACCGGCGAAGTCTACAGGGCAAAAGCCGTTCTTTTCGCACTCAGAAGCGACTTCAGTATTGCTGACAAAAGATTTTCACCAACCATCTTCTCTCTGTGTGTCAAGGCGCAACCTACTACTCTTCATCATCGTTTTATATTGAATTTTAAAATGATAATAAAAATGGTGGGAACAATAGGGCTCGAACCTATGACCCTCTGCTTGTAAGGCAGATGCTCTCCCAACTGAGCTATGCTCCCACATCTCCTGTATTATACCACTTGATTTCAGTTTTGTCAAGAGCTTTTTGAATTTTTTCTACTTTAACATTAAACAATTTCCTATAAATTAAAAAAGCAATCGAGTTTTAAAGTCGATTGCTTATCAAGGGATTTTCGGTTTTAGGTTATAATTTAATTATTTCTTCTTTTTGTTGTAAACAATGATTCCTGCAACTGCTGCGCCGATAAGAGCTGCGGCTGCCACTGAACCTGCAACGATAAGACCTGTCTTTGCTTCCTTGGAAAGTGTCTTCTTAGCGGGAGCAACTGCCTTTGCTGCCTCTTCTTCTGCTTCGATCTCAGCAAGCTCGGGGCAGAGTGCATACTCATATTCCTTTGTACCCTTTTCAAGAACTGTTTCGTTTCCGAAAATGTCTGTTACTGTGATGCGGCATCTGTAAACATCTGTCTCAACGCCTTCGAGTATACAGCATGTAACCTCGGGACGAGTTTCTGATTTTGTGAAGATCTCGTTTCCTTCGATGTCAAATACCTGAACCTTATATTCAAGCTGAGGTGTTGAATTGTCTGCAAGACCCCAAGCAACGAGCTTATCCTTTGTGAATGCGCTCTTATTCTTGATATTAACGATCTCAAGAGCGGGAACACCGAATTCGGGCTCTGCTGCCTGAATGATGGTTACTGTTTCCTTGTCCTTGGAAACGGCGTTGTAAGCTTCCTGATCCTTAACCTCGCCGCCTGCCTGTCCCCAGAAGAATTCTTCGTTTGCGCCAAAGTCATGTCCACCTTCCTTGTTGTCGGCGCCGCCGTTGCCATACTGAATGGTTGTTGTATCAAGGGATACCCATTCCTTTGTTTCATGGTCAACAACATACATTGCCTTTGCGTTGAATTCTCTTACGTTGTAGCAGTCATTTACGAAGTTTTCCTGGAAAAGTGACATAGCGCCTTTGAGGTAGGAATCCTTGAGGTGTGTATCAAAGTAGGAAATGAGAGTCCACTTTCCTGTTTCCTTTTCTTCAACCCACTGACCTACAAATGTTGTACCTCTTTCAGCGTCTTCCCATGTACGAAGAAGCATACGGTACCATTTGTTGTCATGCCATTCATAGTTTCTGATGCAGTTTGTGCCTTCGCCTTCACCGCCAAATGTGTTTTCACCTCTTGGGTAAACTCTTGAAGCTGTAAGGATCTTATCCTCTCCTGTTTCTGCATCCTTGTAAGCCATTTCCCAGAAAGCCATAATTGCTTTTCTGCCCTTTGCCTTGTCTACGTTCTGAAGTCCCGCATAGGCACCGCCGCCCTTGATCTCGGGGAAGAGAGCCTGTGTTTCGGGTGTGAATCCAAGACCGAAATTACAAAGAGCCCAATATGTGAGATAAGGTGTCTTTGTTCCGCGGAATTCAATGGTAAACGCATCAAACTGACGGCTTGTTTTGGATAAATCGGGATTTGAATAAATGTTATAAGCCATTTTTGTTGCAATTGGCTTATTCTGATTGTTTGCCATGATAATCGTCTCCTTTTTATTAAGGTATTTTAGCTGTAAGCTTATTGAAGGGGCGTGAAGAGTAAACTGCAGCCCCTTTATAAAATCTTATAGCGCCGGGCAAAGCCCATTATGAATTACAAATTATTATTTCTTTTTCTTTTTTGCAACGAATACAACCGCAATTACTGCGCCAACCAGAACAACTGCGCCTGCGATAATTCCGATGATTGCGCCTGTGGGAAGACCTGCGGGAGTTGTTGTGGGCTCAGCTGTGGGAGCGGCTGTTTCAGTTGATGCGGGGGTATCGGTTACTGTTGTGTCTTCGGGGTGAAGCTTTTTGTATTCCTTGGAAGCGCCTTCGGTGGTTGTCTTGTTGCCAAAGAGGTCTGTGAGGGTAAGCTTATATGTGAATACCTCTGTTCCGATATCCTTGAATGCGCAGGTATTAACGTAGGGGCGGTTCGCGGATTCTGTGTAGATCTCCTTGCCGCTTTCGTCAAATGCCGTGAATTCATATGACATCTGAGGTGTACTTGTTGTGTCCAGACTCCAGAACAGAACCTTTTCCTTTGTACGTGTATCAACGACTTTTTCGCCAACCTTTTTGACGCTGATCGTGCCTTCAAATGTGGGCTTTTCGGGCTGAGTAATGGTATATTTCTGAGATTTTACTGATTGTGCCTCATAGAGTACCTGATTTTCAACCTCACCGCCTGCTTCTCCCCAGAAATACTCGTCAGTTGCTCCGAATGTATGAGCGCCTGCTTTATTGGGAGCACCGCCGTCACCGTAGCTGAGAGTTCCTGTTGCAAGAGAAACCCATTCCTTTGTCTGATGGTCAACTGCATAAAGGTTCTTTACGTTGAATGATCTTTCTTTTTTGTAGTCATTTACAAAGTTTTCCTGGAAAAGCGAAAGTCCGCCTCTGAGCCAACCGTTCTTGAGCTTGGTATCAAATACAGAACCGATGGTCCATTCGCCCGTTGACATGTTTTCAAACCACTGACCTACAAATGTGTTTCCTGTTACTTCGTCGGTCCAGCAGTGGAGATACATGCGGTACCAGGTGTCGTCGTCCCACCAATATGGTCTGATGTGGTTGGTTCCTTCGCCTTCTCCGCCGAAGTTGCTTTCTTCTCCGTCGGGATACTGTCTTGCAGCACGAAGGATTGTCTTTTCACCTGTGTTTTTGTCAAGATATGTCATTTCCCAGAAAGCCATAATGAGAGCTCTTGAGCTTTTACCCTTGGCTTCATCTCTGTTCTGGAGACCTGCATAAGCACCGCCTCCTGAAATTGAGGGGTACATTGCTTTTGTTTCCTCGGAAAATCCAAGTCCAAAGTTACAAAGTGCCCAATATGTAAGATAAGGTGTTTTAACACCGCGGAATTCGATTGTATATGTGTCAAACTGTCTGCTTGTTTTGGAAAGATCGGGGTCAAGATATATGTTGTATGCCATATAATCAACGTCATCTGCAAATACGCCCACTGATGTTGATGTAAGCATAAGTGTCAATATTGCAAGAGCAAGTATTGATTTGAAAATTCTTTTTTTCATGAGTATACCTCTTTCTTTATGATTTATATCAGTACTTATGAGATTTTATTTCTTTTTCTTCATAACGAAGAATACAACGCCTCCGATTACTACAACTGCAACTGCTGCTACTGCAACGATGATACCTGTATTGTTGGGCTTGGGCTCGACAACAGATGTGTCAGGTGCTGTTGCGGGAGCTTCTGTTGCTGCAGGAGCTTCTGTATCAGCAGGTGTTGTTGTTTCGGGTGCGGGAGTGGGCTCGGGAGTGGGAGTGGGTGTTGCTGTAAGGAAAGCTTCTGTAGCATATTCCTTTGTAGTTGTTTTTCCGAAGAGATCTGTTACTGTAAGAACTACCTTGTAAGCATCTGTGTCAACGCCTTCAAGAGTAGTTGAAGTTACTTCGGGACGTGTCTGTTCCTTTGAGAAAATTGTCTTTCCTGCCGTGTCAATTACGTCGAGCTTGTAGGAAAGCTGGGGCATACCTGTCTTGGAAAGCTCCCATGATACCTTTGTTCCGTCAACTGTTAGCTTTGTAAGCTCGGGAGTTGTGAATGTGGGAGTTGCGGGCTGCTTGATTGTAAGTCTCTGTGACTTAATGGCATCCTTTTCGTACTGTTCCTGATCTTCAACAGTTCCGCCTGCCTTGCCCCAGAAGTACTCTTCTGTTGCACCGAATGAATGTGCGCCTGCCTTGTTGTCGCCGCCGCCGTTACCGTAGCTTACATTACAAGTTGCGAGGGAAACCCATTCCTTTGTTTTGTGGTCAACTGCGTAAATATTCTTTGTGTTGAATTCTCTTTCGTCCTCATAGGTTTTGATGTAGTTCTCCTGGAAAAGACCCATACCGCCCTTGAAGCAGGAATCATATATCTGTGTATCATAAACAATTGTGAGAGTCCATTCGCCTGTAGCCATGTTCTGGAACCACTGACCTGCAAATGTTGTGCCGTTTTCAACGTCTTCCCAAGTATGAATAACCATACGGTACCATGTGTTGTCATCCCAATGGAAAGGAACGATACAGCTCTTTCCTTCGCCTTCACCTGTAAAGTTGGTGTCACCTTCGGGATACATCTGCTTTACGTTATGGATCTTTGTGCCCATGTATCTCATTTCCCAGAATGACATGATAGCTGCCTTACCTCTTTGGGGATCTCTGTTCTGAAGACCTGCATATGCTCCGCCGCCTGAAATTGCAGGGAACTTCTGCATTGTTTTGATGGAGCTGAGGTCAAGACCGAAGTTGGCAAGAGCCCAATATGTATAATTGGGAGTCTGCACACCGCGGAATTCAATTGTAAATGTGTCGAATTTACCGCTCGTTCCTGTGGTCACAGGGTCGGAGTAAATATTGTATGCCATGTAGTTTGCCGCAAACGCGCTTGATACGGGTGCGGTTGCCAATATCGCTACAAGAGTAAGGATAATGGCGATTTTGATCGTTTTTTTCATTTTGGATCTCCTTTGTGTTTTATTTTGCTTATTTTCTCCATACTTAAGCAATTTTACTTTAGTTTATTATAACCTATTTTGATATCGTTGTCAATACTATGCAATTAAAAAAGACTTGCATCATACGGTTTTGTGCATTTTAACGGGCGCGTTTTTTGTATATTGAAAAACTCGCAAATTAATTGGATATATAAGGTGTGATTACCATACAATCAATGAAATGGTTACCAAAACTGTTGTCAAAACGTGCATGATGTTGTTATTGTATGAAGCGGGAATTTAATAGTTTGGGAAGTGAAAAGAGAAGGGTGAAGTGAAATACAGAAAGGATAATTAGCACTCGACTTTGATGACTGCTAATTTTTACAATATGTTCATTAAATAAACTAAAATAGATAAATAATATAGTGTATACTTTCAATGAAAGTAAATGAGGATAGTTTAGAGATTTGAGATATTACGAATAAATGACCTTTTAGATACTAAAAAAATAAAATATTTGCAGAAAACTATTGAATATTTGATAAAAATTTGATACAATGATTTTTATGAGTCTGAAGGAGAGGGGTTTTTATGAAGCATATTGACATATATTCCGACGGTGCTTGCAGCGGTAACCCCGGTCCCGGTGGATTTGGCACGATCATTGTGTACGGCGGAATTGAAAAGGAAATATCCGGAGGAGAAGCTGTAACGACCAATAACAGAATGGAGCTGTCAGGAGCTATTGCAGGTCTTGAGGCTTTGAAATATCCCTGTGAGGTAACTCTGTATTCTGATTCTAAGTATCTCGTGGACGGAATTACAAAGGGATGGGCGGCAGGTTGGCGAAAAAACAATTGGATCAAATCCGACAAAAAGCCCGCTCTCAACCCTGAGCTTTGGCAGAAGCTGCTTGAGCTTTTGGAGGTCCATAAGGTGACTTTCGTATGGGTAAAGGGTCATAACGGTCACCCGTATAATGAAAGATGCGACAGGCTTGCTGTTGCAGAGGCAGAAAAATTTAAAAACAGTAAATAAAATCGTAATTATACAGAAAGTAGATTTGAGGTAGAAATATGAGCAGATTTGTATATGCAGACAATGCGGCAACCACACCTGTGCTTCCCGAAGTTGCGGACGTAATGCGTGAATGCTTTTTGCAGGACGGTATGTACGGCAACCCCTCAAGCCTTTATAAAAAAGGACAGGAGGCAAACAAGGCTCTCAACGATGCAAGAGCTAAAATTGCAGGAGTTCTCAACTGTAAGCCTACAGAAATATTCTTTACTTCCTGCGGTTCGGAATCTGACAACTGGGCGATAAAGGGTGCGGCAAGAGCCAATGTTAAAAAGGGTAAGCATCTTATAACAACTAAAATAGAGCATCATGCAGTTCTTTATACTATGGAGGCTCTTGAAAAAGAGGGCTTTGAGGTGACATATCTTGATGTTGACTCCGATGGACTTGTAAGTGCAGAGCAGGTCAGAGAGGCGATCAGACCCGACACAACTCTTGTGGCGATTATGTATGCAAACAATGAGATCGGAACAATTGAGCCTATCAAGGAAATTGCAGCTGTATGCCGTGAAAAAAAGGTTATTTGCTTTACCGATGCTGTACAGGCTGTCGGCAACGTAAAGATCGATCTTGCAGACCTTGGTGTTGATATGCTTTCCTTCTCGGGACATAAGATCCATGCGCCTAAAGGTATTGGAGCGCTCTATATCAAGACAGGAACAAGAGTTCACAATTTCCTTGACGGTGGCGGACAGGAAAGGGGACGCCGCGGCGGTACAGAAAATGTTGCATTTGCACTTGCACTTGCAAAGGCACTTGAAATTGCTGACGGAAGACTTGATGAACTTGATGCCGTAAAGGCAAAGCGGGACAGACTTATCACAGAGCTTAAGAAGATCCCGAGATCCATACTTAACGGATCAGAGGAAAAGCGTTTGCCCGGCAACGTGAACTTCTCATTTGAATGTATAGAAGGGGAAAGCCTTCTTCTGCTTCTTGACAGCATGGGAATCTGTGCGTCAACAGGATCTGCATGCTCATCCCGTTCTCTTGAGCCCTCCCACGTGCTTCTTGCAATCGGTCTTCCCGTGGAGCACGCTCACGGATCCCTCCGTCTTTCTATCACTCACGAAACTACTGATGAGGACATAGACTATATTCTTGAATGTGTTCCCAAGGTAGTGTCAAGACTCAGAGCAATGAGTCCTTTGTGGAATGAATAATCAGTGATAATTATAGTATAAATATAAAGGAGAAAAGTTATGTATAGCGAAAAGGTAATGGACCATTTCATGAATCCCCGTAATGTGGGAGAGATCGAAAACGCTGACGGTGTTGGCGAGGTTGGTAATGCGAAGTGCGGAGATATCATGAAAATGTATCTTAAAATAGAAAACGATGTGATCGTTGATGTAAAATTCAAGACATTTGGATGCGGAGCTGCAATTGCAACTTCCAGCATGGCAACAGAGCTTGTGAAGGGCAGAAGTCTTGAAGAGGCATTAAACCTTACCAACAAGGCGGTTGTAGAGGCTCTTGACGGTCTTCCCCCTGTAAAGATCCACTGTTCAGTTCTTGCAGAGGAAGCGATCAAGGCAGCGCTTCTTGATTATTATGACAGAAACGGAATTGACAACGATCTTGCAAAGCGTTGCCGCGCTGCCAATGTACATTCATGCGACAGCTGTGATGACCACTGCAGTACCTGCGGAAAGGACTGCTAATAGTAAACAGATTGAGGTGCGACCGAAATGGCAGAAAAAAGAGATTATTACGAGGTACTTGGAATAACAAAAGACGCTGATGAAGCGGCGATAAAAAAGGCGTACCGTACACTTGCAAAGAAATATCACCCCGATATGAACCCCGGTGACACCGAGGCAGAAGCAAAATTCAAGGAAGTAAATGAAGCGTATGCCATTCTTTCGGATTCCGAAAAGAGATCCATGTATGACAGAATGGGACACGCGGCATTTGAAAACGGCGGAATGGGCGGAGGCGCAGGAGGCTTTGACTTCTCAGGTCAAGGCTTTGATTTCTCCGACATATTCAGCTCATTCTTTGGCGGAGGAATGGGCACATCAGGCCGCCGTGCTTCAAGAAATGCACCTCGCCGCGGAGATGACCTTGAAACACAGATCACTGTAACCTTTGAGGAGTCTGCTTTTGGAACTAAAAAGGACATTTCCTACGGAAGAGTGGAAAAATGCCCCGACTGTTCGGGCAGCGGTGCTGAGAAGGGAACAACTCCTGAGACTTGCTCGGTATGTAAGGGCTCGGGACAGGTGACCACAGTACAGAGAACTATACTTGGAGCAATGCAGTCTACCGCTCCCTGTCAGAATTGCCGCGGTACAGGTAAGGTTATAAAGAATCCCTGCGGTGGCTGTAAGGGTAAGGGATATATAAAGATCAGAAAGAATATTACCGTTACAGTTCCTGCGGGAATTGCTAACGGAAGAAGCCTTAAGCTTCAAGGTCAAGGAGATGAAGGACGCAACGGCGGACCTGCGGGAGATCTTTTCATTCTTGTTAATGTAAAGCCCCATTCACTGTTTGAGCGCCGCGGAGATGATCTTTACTGTGAGATACCCATCACATTCTACGAGGCAGCGCTTGGAGCAGAGATCGAGGTTCCCACACTTGAGGGCAAGGAGAAATACGATATTCCCGAAGGCACACAAACCGGCACTGAATTTACGATCAGACAAAAGGGAATACAGAATATAGGCGGCAGATCCAAGGGTAATTTGTATTTTAAAGTTGTTGTTGAAATACCAAAATCCATGTCATCAGCTCAGAAAAAGCTGATGCGTGAATTTGCAGAAACATGCAACAAAAATCCCAACAAAAATTTTGGAAAAAAGGGAAGCTTTTTGAAAAAATTCTTCGGTAAGGATTAATATATTACAAGGGGGAACCTTTTTCATAAAGTTCCCCCTTAAAAAATAATAAGGAGTAATAAATATGGAATGGACACAAATCAGGGTGACCTGTAGTATAGAAGAGCTTGATACAGTATCAGCGGTTATGAGCATGGTGGATAATTCACTTATGGTCGAGGATTATAGTGATATCGAAGAGAACCTTATGACTGTATACGGAGAGCTTATTGACGAATCGATCCTCAATTCCGACAAAACAATTGCCAAGGCAAGTATTTTCATTCCCGAGGAAAAAAGCCTTTCAGATGCAGTTGCATTTTTGAGGGAAAGATTTTTGAATCTTGGGCTTGATGTGAAGCTTGAGCTTGTAGGACTTGACGAAGAAGATTGGGCAAACGAGTGGAAAAAATTCTATCATCCCATACATATCGGAAAAAACATTGTTGTAACGCCTCCTTGGGAAAAATACGAGGCAAAAGAGGGCGAAACTGTGGTTTTGATGGATCCGGGAATGGCGTTTGGAACAGGTACCCATGAAACAACAAGACTTTGTCTGACAATGCTTGAAAAATATCTTCAAAAGGGTGACAAGATCCTTGATGTCGGTACAGGAAGCGGTATTTTGTCAATTGCGGCATCCCTTCTCGGATCGGGAGATATTTATGCATATGATATTGACCCCGTTGCTGTAAGAGTTGCAAGAGAGAATGTAAGAGATAACGGATGTACTAATATAACCTGCGGAGAATCCGATCTTCTTGCAGGTGTTGAAACTGATGGCTTTGACTTGGTGCTTGCCAATATTGTTGCAGACATTATTCTCAGAATGGTTGGCGACCTTCATAAATATATTAAACCCGGTGCTCTTGTGGTTACCTCGGGAATCATCATTCAAAAGTCGGATGAGGTCAAGGACGCATTCCTTGCAAATGGATACGAGCTTGCGGATATGCTTCCCGAAAACGATTGGGTATCCTTTGTATTCAGAAAGCTTTGACCAAAAACTAAAAAAGTAAATATAAAAAACGTGTTTTTACTCAAGAAAGTAAAAACACGTTTTTTATTGTTAGAATTTTTTGAAGTTGCCAAGAAGCTTTTGTAGAAAAGCTTCTTGGGCGGTTTTTGAAAAACCATGCTTCAATTAATTATTTCTTTTTCTTAATAACAAGGAAGTATGCTGCAACTGCAACGCCGAGGATAACTACAACTGCGATAACGATAATAACAACTGAATTGTCGCTGTCGGGAGTAGGAGTTTCTGTAGGCTTTCCTGCAGGAGTCTCGGTGTTAGCGGGAGTCTTGTCAGGAGTTGTGTTGGGTGTTACATCGGGAGTCTTGTCGGGAGTAACAACGGGAGTTGTATCAGGTGTGGGTGTAGGTGTTACAGGAGGTGTTGCGCCTGCCACTGTGATCTCAACACGGTCAAACTCCTTGTTGTTATATGTAAGAACTGCGAAGTATCCTGATTTGATTGCCTCTGTATCAGCAATTACGTTGCCGTCTGCGTCTACAATTGTGATCTCGCCCTGACGAGCTTCAAGAGCTGCCTTAAGAGCGGAAACAGTTGTTGTTGCGCTTGTTTCGTACTTCTTTGTTTCCTCGTTGAGCTTAACAACGCTTTCGTCCTTAACGCCGAGAGTTGTGTAAGACATTACCTTAATTTCAGCAAGTGCGGGCCAGATCTGGCTTCCTGCAGCCTTGGATTTAAGTGTAACCTTAATATCATCGGTGAGGACCGCTTTTTCAAGCTTAACTGTTACGGAGTAGGATTTATTCTTTGCGTCATATGAAGAGCCTGTATAAACAGTTTCGTACTTGCCGTCAACCTTAACCTGAACCTCAAGCTGCATCTGGTCTGCGCCGGGAGTTCCTCTTGTTTCGGAAACAACAACGATTTCGTCAACATATACGCTGTTCTGGAACTTAAGACCTACATGACAGGGGAATGATGAAGATGTGGAGATCCAAAGGCTGCCCATATCTCCGTCATTAACTGAGGAAGCGGGGTGATTTGTCTGCTGAAGGAGGGCGTAAGCCTCAGCGAAGTTTGAGATGTTGTACTTAATGCTGGGAAGCTCAACAGCATCATTTACAAGGTATGTTTTCTTGATCTCGTTGTAAAGTGTAGGAAGTCCGCGGTTGATTGCTCCGCCTGCAGGGTCAAGAACCTTTCTTGCATATTCATTTTCACCTGCAACAAAGTTCCAAGCATATTCAAAGAAATCACGGGAATTGGGAAGTGATTTTCCTGCTTCAAGAGCATTGAGCCATTCTTCCCACATAGGATAGTTGTATTCTCCAAGAAGTCCTGCATACTGACGGTAAGCATATGTATGGAGGATCTTGCTGCACCAAGCTGTGATGATCGCCTTTGCATTGAGCTTCATCATGTATTCTGTATAATCGTCATAGTCGCCTGTGCGCTTATCGTTGCACCAGTCATCAACTCTGCCGATCCATTCGCCTGTTGTGCTGTCGATTTCGTACATACAGATCTCGTCAAGGAGAAGTATACCGTAAAGGAACTTTTCCTTCATTTCCTTGAACTCGTCCATTTCTTTTTCGTTGTATGCTTCGATCATTGTGTTGAAGTATACCGCCTGAGAGTTGGAAACAAGCTGCTTAAGAAGGTCGACTACGTCATAAACATAGCACTCATTGTCCTTGAAGTACATGAAGTCTTCCATAAAATATTCAACAGCCTTTTCGAATTCTACGGGGTCATAGTCAAGAGTATATGATCCGGAAATCGCTGAGGGTGAAAGAGAAGGAAGCATGTTGATTACGGAGTTGGTGTTGAAGTCGTGTCCGCCTGAATAGCCGTAAGCAGTATCCATGAGGATATCCCATGCCTTCAGGATATTTTCATTTTCTTCACCGTATCTGCGGATGGTGTAATTCTTGATCCACTCGTCCATATCGATTTCTTCGGTATGCCATGCCATTTCCCAAAGAAGCTCCTGACATACGGGGTTCATCTGTGTACCCTCGGATACAAGACCGATACCCTTCATGTGCTTTGTGGACTTGTATGCCTTGATGATCTCTTTCATTGTGAATTCAAGCTCACCGTGTACGCCGGGACGTCCGCCGTAGTTGTCAAGCATACAGAATACCCAGCCTGTAGAGTTCCATTCCTTGCCGCCCCATGAGGTTGAGTTAGCATAGTTGGGTTCAACAGTCGCATTAAGGTCAAGAACAAGAACGTGGTCCTCACGGTACTTGCCGAAGCCGTCAAGAACTGCTTTTTCGGGGTTGCCCCACCAGCACTGAATGATCCATACTGCGTCCTCGTCGTTGTCCATCATGTGACCGAGGATCTGTGACGCCATAAGGCTTCTGGAAAGGTCGGAAGGAATTACGCCGCCTTCGTGGGCAAGGTCACCTGCATAATAGTCGGTGATGTCGCCGTAAAGGAATTTCTGTGTATCATAGAATGTATCTGCAAGTGTGTCATATCCGTCATATGTAGTCTTGAGAAGAGGAGGACGTGTAAATCCTGACCATGTTCCCTGAGCTACCATGTAATCGGAAATGTGAGAAAATCCTCTCTTGGTGAGATTTTCGTCTGCGATTGTCTCAAATGTTGTGGGAAGTGTTCCCATGAATCCCTGAAGACAGGGCTGAATTCCGAGAACGGTCATGAATCTCTGGTTTACTCTTGCAAGTTCAAGTGTATCCTGAACCCAAGCGTCAGAAACTGAACCGCCGTAGTTTTCAAGGTTACCCATAAGCCACCAAGCCTTATAAGCATATCCGCATACAAAGTTCTTGGCTTCGTCAAGGGTGTATCCGAACTGCTGGAGGTACATTACCCACAGAGCCTCGGTTGCTGTTGTGTCAAGAATAAGGTTAACGCCGGAGAGTGCAAGATAATCAAGCTCTCTCTGCCATTCATCGTATCCGTAGAAGGGCATTGTGTAGGAAAGTGTACAGTAGTTGTAAGCATATCTTACTTCATAGGGAGAAGCGGTGCGTACTGTTTCTTTAACCTTGGGCATTTCCTCGGGCATCTTTACGTTTTCTGTCTGCTGAGAAACGTGAACATTACAGTAATACTTGAGGTAATAGTTAAGACCTGTGGTAAGGCTTACACCTACATTACCCTTGATATGTACCTTATTGTCCTTCATGGAGATCTCATAATAATCAAGTCCGTCGGTTGAAGCCGCAATCTCGAATGTAAACCATGAACGGTACTTTGATCCGAGAATTCTGTCGATAAGACCGTAAACTGCTTCATAGGTATCAGCATCGGTGTATGTATCCTCAACTGTGTAGTTTTCGGGGAGGTTTACGCCGTACTTATCCTTAAGCCATTCTGTATAGGAGGTGAACTCCATCTTGTCCCTTGTGGGAACAACGGGTGTTGATGAGGCTTCTCCGTAGATCTTTACTTCGCGAATATTGGAGCTTCCTCCAAGACCGCCGGAAGAATATGTAACATTAACTCTTACAATTCTGTAAACAGTGTCTTTTTTGAATTCAAATACGTCACCGCCTGCCTTAACATCGGCGCGGTCGTGGTTTGCGATTTCGTCAAATGTGATACCGTCAAGAGAACCGTAAATCTTGTAGCCCCAGCTTCCTGAAGGCATTTCAACTACAATCTTGGAAAGGTTGTAGTTGGAAAGAAGGTCGATGTCAATATAGTTGGGGAAGTCTTTTCCGTTCCAACCCGATTTGGAGTTGCCGTCAACTGCAAACTCGGGGAAGCTTCCAACTGCATTTGTACGTGTGGGCTTGTTATAAGCAAGGTTGTTGGGGTCGTTGGGGTCAACTGTATCATTGTTTCCGCCAACCTTTTCGCCGTAAACCATAAGCTCATTGATGTGACCTGCAGGATTTGCGGAGTTTGTGAGCATTTCAACCTTAACGTATCTGGCATTTACATCCTTTGTAAATGTGAATCCGTTGGAGGTTGTTTTTGCTGTGTCCTTTTTCTCACCGTAAAGAGTGAAGTTTGTTCCGTCGAGGGAGTAGTACACATTGAATGTGTATACACGTCCGTCTGCATAGTAGGGAACAACCTTTATCCTTGAGATCTCGTATTCTGCCTCAAGGTCAAGGGTGAGGGCTGTGGGGCAAGCTGCTCCGTCCCAATAGGTGTCGATGTTTCCGTCAACTGCATTATCATGCATGGATCCGCCGCCTGTAACGGTTTTACCGGGGGCGACGTTACTGTGTGCCGCGATGGAAGTAAGATCCATTGCCGCAAACAGCGGAACCATCATTGCAAACACAAGCAGAAGCGTCAAAAATCTTTTTGCTGAATGTTTCATGTTTTTCTCCTTTGTTATAGAATATTACAAGAAATATTGTACTACATATTGTTTGTTTTGTCAATAGCAATGAAATAATCAGTAGTGAATTAACCTTTTATTTTACTGTCGCCCTGTTTTACAAAGAACATTGTGACAAAAGCGGCTGATACGAAAACTGCTGCGTAAGGGAATAGGATTCGAAGACCGAAATTGTCCATTAAAAGACCGCTGATAAAAGGAGTGACCGTCTGAGCTGCCATAGAAGCGGTATAGTAGTAACCTGTGTATTTTCCCACGTTACCCTCGTTGGAAAGCTCAACTACCATTGGGAATGAATTAACGTTGATCGTAGCCCAACCGATACCCGCGAGGGCGAAAAGTATATTCATAAGAAGCGTAGGCGTTGAGGCATTTACAAAGGACGCTCCCGTAACTGCCACAGTCAGCATGAGTACTCCTGCAAGGATCGCCTTTTTACGTCCTGTTTTTGTGGAAATGATTCCTACAGGGATATATGACAGAATGGCGGCTGCCTGGGCGACGATAAGTGTCATGTTATAATCCTTTTGAAGTACGCTTCCTGCGTATACGGAATACTTACTTGCAACGGCGTTGTATCCCATATACCAAAGGGCAACGGACACAAGGATCAGAACAAGGGATATTTTCTTTTCTCTTGAAATTGCGGAGAATGTGCCGGGTGTCTTTTCACCCTCTTCATCCTCATCATCTTGAACTCCAAGCTCCCGTGATTCTTTTTTCATAAGCTCCACAAGCTTAGGTTCTTTTACGGTGAAAATGAATATAACAAGGGATATGAGCATAATTGCCGCAATTGCAGTGAAAAATCCCATATACGACATGAGGGCATTTTCAAATGCTCCTGTTTTCAGAAGAATGCCGATGACAAGAACCAAAATTCCACCTACAGCTCCCATGAGGTTGATCACTGCATTTGCCTTGGATCGCAAAGGCTTTGGAGTTACATCGGGCATGAGGGCAACCGCAGGAGAGCGGAACACCGACATTGCCAGAAGAAGCAGAAGAAGCATAACGATGAAAAGAATCAAAGGCGTTGGGTTGGAGGAGGTTGCATCGCCTGCATATGACTGCATGGCAGGAACGATATAGTTTGTATAAGGAGAAAATCCGTCCTTATATGTTTTTCCCTGAAGATCTGTATCCCATTTTGTATCTGTTGTGATCTCCATGAAGGTCTGTCTTTCAATGTCCTTGACACTGAATTCAACTCCGTCAGGGGTAATAAGCTTTTCGGAGTATTGGTGATTATAAAGCACTTCACGGCATTCCTTACTGTTTACATCTGCTATGACTGATATATTGTCCCTCTGCATTGAATCGGCATAAGCGATCCCAAAGATCAGCAAAATAGATATAAGAGTACCGATGGTGATGAACGGAGTCCTTTTTCCGTGTTTTGAAGTGCATTTGTCAGAAAGAGCTCCAAAAAAGGGCAGCAAGAACAGCGCAAGAATATTGTCCAGCGCCATTATGATACCCGAAATGCTTTGAGACATTCCGAATTTGTCTGTCAGTATTTTTGGCACTATGGTGTCGTAGGCTTGCCAAAAGCAAATTATGAGAAAGAAAGCAAAGCCTACGAGAACAGTGCGTCGGTAATTATGCTTCATTTAGTGTCCTCCGAAGATCAGTAGCTGATGTCGGCGACAACGGGAAGATGGTCAGCAGCGATAACATTTGGGATCTCTACTTCCTCAACCTTTATATCTCGGCTGACAAAGATGTAGTCGATCTTGATGTCGGGCTTATCGCTGGGGAATGTGAAATTGCATTCTCCCTTATAGTAGGTATCAGTGTCAACAAGAACGCTTCTGACAGGGTCAAGAAGATCGCTGTCGGGAGTAAGGTTGAGGTCTCCCATAAATACAGTGGGGAGGTCTGCGGGGATTGCATCAACAACAGTTTTTGCGCAAAGCTCTGCTTCGTTTGGCATAAGTCCAAAGTGACAGCACATTACGCAAAGATCGCCGATGGGCGTTTTTACTATTGATTTGAGAAGGCATCTGTCCTCGTAGTAGCCCTTATATATTCTCGGTGCTGAGGGAACCTTTACTGTCTCTGCAAAGGTAATGGGATAGCGGCTGACGATTGCGTTGCCGTAGGGGCCGTGTCCTTTGATGTCGATTGCAGGAGCAAAATAGCAATTGTATCCAAGAAGCTCGGCAATTTTTTCAGCCTGACCCACAAAAGCCTTGCCCTCGCCCTTTCCGTAAACCTCCTGCATTACGCATACATCAGCGCCAAGATCCTCAATGGTCTTTGCCATAAGGGGAATGTCGATTTCGCCTGTGATAAAATTACGTGCATGTTGAATGTTGAATGTCATAACCTTCATAATTAATACCTCTTATTTTAATAATATTTCAGGATAAATCCTTTTTGTACAAATTTTAAAACTTTCTTCTGAGCTCTGCAACTTTGCCATAGATCTGCAAATGGCGTGAAAGAATTTCTTGGTTGGAGAAAAACATTGGCTCGTATGACGGATTATAGGGAATGAGGCTTACACCGTCAGAGTGCTTGACCACCTTTTTTACAGTGGCTTCATCGTCGTCCACAAAGACAACCGCCACTTCTCCCGATTCAACGTCTGCCTGTAGCCTTACAATGACAATGTCACCGGGTAGGATTTTTGGAGACATGCTTTCTCCCTTGATGCGCAGTGCAACATATGTTCCGCAGGAAGCAAGGCTTTCGTCGATCTCCTCATAGCCTTCGATGACCTCGCATGCCTCTGTTGGAACACCTGCCTGCACCGAGCCAAGAATTGGAATTTTTGTTTTACTGCTGTGCTTTGGTCCCTTGCTGCTTGATGAAGCGCCCAAAAGCTCCTCAATATTGAGTCCGAAATAATTTGCGATCCTTTCAAGAGTGTCGTAATCGGGCTCGTGAGTGCCTTTTTCGTATTTCAGATATGAAGTTCGGGATACTCCGATCTGCTTGGCAACTTCGTCCTGGGTCAGCTTTTTGTCCCTTCGGGTATTTCGAAGAAGCTCTGTATTGATTCCCATGTTTCACCTCCGACAAAATTAGTTAAAATAACTTCTTATCTGCTTATATTATAGCGTGAGTTTTTCGAACTTTCAATAGATGTTCGAAATTTTAACAAATATTTTAAAAAACTCGACTTTTGTTATTGACAAAACATATATTCTCGTTGTACAATAGGGCATAGGTTCGATAAACGAACATAAATGCTAAAGGAATTCAAAATCGGTTAAGACTTACACAGTAATAAAGTGTCTAATACGAACATAAGGAGGAGATTTTGGTATTTGAATACGGATAATATTGAGCATCCCATGATAAGCGAAGCACGGTGCCTTGACATGACAAATAAGGAATGTATTATAAGATGTCCTGTTTGCCGGGAGGAATGTGAGAGGGTGTATTTTAAAATAGACGACCCCTTGCGGATAATCGGTTGTGATGTGTGCATCGACTATGAGGATTCATTGGAATATATGGAAAAAATGATATGTGAAGGAAAAGGAGAATTATAATGCTTGTAGGAACTTGTCCTTATTATTTATACGACAGAGGAGAAATGCTTTTTTGCGAAGGGGCTACAGTGAAGTATCCTGACAAAGCGTCAAAGAAAAAATGTTTGAATACATATTGCTGTAACGAGGAATGCGGATACAAGCACTGTACGGTTTATACAGTTATGGAGGATTATTATGAACGCCTCTATGACGGACAGGATATACAGACCTTTGCAAAGCGAAAGAAAAAAGAAGGAAATTTGGGTAGACCGACAAAATTCAGCGGAGGTAAAAATGAATAAGAAAAAGCTTGATTATATGATCGCTTGGCGCGAAAGAAAGATCAAGAATCTTGAGGAAAGATTGGAGATATACACTGAACTTGTGAATATGTGCCTTGCCATATGTATGGCAGGCAATGACGGAAGGATCAGCAAGAAAAAGGTTAAGGAAGCACTTGCATACAGGTATGAGATCAGCGAGGATGATGAGTATTATTTGATTAAGCGGAGGGAAGATGGCAAAAACGAGCAAAAAAAGAATATCCAAGGTTGAAAAGGCGCTTCATAAATTTGGCGCTGACAGTATAGAGAAGCTTGCGATGATAGCGGATGACGATTTAACACCCCAGAAGCTTCGTGCGGACATTTGGAAATGGTTTGCAGAAATGGAGTTTGGAAAGCCCACCTCAAAGCAAACTGCTTGCGGAGATAATACTGAAGACTTAGAAATCGTCCTTGACGGAGATTTAGAGGAATGGAGCAAATAAATGTCAAAGGCAACACTTGAAGCTCGGCTCAGAAATCAAAGACCCAATCCTCGTCAAGAGGAATTTTTCAGATCGAGTGTAATGCATACTGCTTACGGCGGTGCAAGAGGCGGCGGAAAGTCTTGGGCAATGAGAAGAAAATTTATACTTCTTGCCATAAGGTATCCCGCTCTAAGATTGTTGCTTCTTCGAAGGACTATGACAGAGCTGAGGAAAAATCATATTTTGCCGTTGATGCAGGAGTTAAACGGATATGCGGTATATAAAATGAGCGAAAAGGCCTTTGTATTTCCAAACGGATCGCGTCTTGAGCTTGGGTATTGTGACAATGACGGAGATCAGCTTCAGTATCAAGGAGCGGAATATGATGTGATAGGCTTTGAGGAGGCGACAAACTTCAAGCCGGAATGGATCACCTTTATCTCCACTTCGCTTCGAACAGTGAGACAGGATTTTAAGCCCCGTATATATTATACCTGTAATCCCGGCGGGATCGGACATTCATATATAAAAAGGCTTTTCATTGACAGAAGGTTCAAGGAAGGGGAAAACCCAAATGACTATGTTTTCATTCCTGCAAAGGTGTATGACAATGACATCTTGATGAACTCCAATCCCGAATACATCAAAATGCTTGAGGCATTACCGCCTGCCAAGAGAAAGGCGCATCTTGAAGGGGATTGGAATGTATATGAGGGGCAGGTGTTTGAGGAGTTCCGTGATGATCCGCAGCATTATGTTGACAGAAGGTTCAGCCATGTGATCAAGGCATTTAATCCGCCGCTTTCATGGAGAATATACAGATCCTTTGACTTTGGATATTCAAAGCCCTTTTCTTGCGGATGGTGGGCTGTGGATCATGACGGAAGGCTTTACCGCATACTTGAGCTTTACGGATGTGTAAAGGATAGCGCTGATACAGGAGTGAAATGGTCTCCCGACAAGATATTTACGGAGATTGCCAGAACGGAAAGAGAGCATCCGTACCTTCGGGCAAGGGATATTTACGGAGTTGCCGACCCTGCCATATGGGAAAAATCGGGAGGTGAGTCCATTGCGGAAATTGCCGAGAGGCACGGAGTGTTTTTTGACAAAGGCGACAACAAAAGAATTCCGGGGTGGATGCAGCTTCATGTGAGACTTCAGTTTGACAGTGACGGCATTCCCATGATGTATATTTTTGATACCTGCAGGTCCTTTATTCGTACTGTGCCAACGCTGACCTATGATCCCCATGTTCCCGAGGATGTTGATACCTGCCTTGAGGATCACATTGCGGACGAAACCAGATATATGTGCATGAGAGTTCAGATAAAGAGCCCGAGAAAATGATCACTGCAGTATATAAAAATAAATCAGATAAGCAATTGGCACGCCCAGCAGTATCATAAAGATCCTGCCAAGCAAATATTTTTTCATGGAAAAAAAGCCTTCGGTGCTTGACGAGACTTGAAAAAATACGGATATTCCCGACCAATATATATATAAGCTGCCTAAAATGAATTTCAGCTTTTCCGATATATCCAAATTTTCAAGACCGAGAACACCCGATGATATTTCCAAAAAGCCTTTTATTATACTTAAAATGATCTTTGAGATATCGGGAAAAAGGAAAAGCAATAGACTTTCGATGAAGCCTGAAAAAACAGAAAAAAAGATTACAAAGCTAATGATTTTAAGCATCGATATACCGCCCTCGGATATGCTTTGGCATATGATCGTATCAAGAGACGGATCGGTGCTGTTTTTTTCTTTTGGCAGACTATTTGAGAGATACGCGGTTGAGCTTCCCTTTGAGAGTGTAAGGATCTTTCCCAAAATCATGGCGAGGACGCACTGAACGACAAATAAAACGATTCCCGCAGAAAGATCCTTCATGATCCTTGCACCGAACAGTGAAATTATAAATGGCGGACCGCAAAAGGAGCAAAAGCCGCAGATATCCTCAGCACTTTTTGAGGATAGCTTTCCTTGGCGGTAAAGACTGTAAGCCATCGCTGATGGAACGGGGAAGCCGGATATCAGGGAAATGAACAGTATGCAAATAGAGTCGGAGGGGAGATTATAGAATTTTGAAACAGGAGAAAGACTTTTTCCAATGGCACTTGCAATTCCTCCTTTGATGATGAACCCCGAAAGGACAAGATATGGAAATGTGGAGGGCAGCACTGAAAAAACTGCCATGGCTTCACCTTTTTGTGAAAGCTTTGATACGGTATCCGGGTTTATCAGGAGCCAAACGAAGCATAAAAATACAATAATGCAAACAGCTGCATATACGATATTCTTGCCTCTTGATTTTTTTGCCCTGTGTTTTTGGGCGACATTATTTGCGTAATTATTCACAGCATCTCCGCATAATATAAGATAAAAGTTTTATAATATGTTATTTGAAAAACGGAGGAAATATTCTTGATGCTGCAGTACAGAAAAATTGATAACGAAAAGGATCTTATATTGCGAAAGGAAAAGCGTTTTTTTGGCAAAACATCAATGACCAGTATGACGGGAAGACAAAAAATTGAGGTGTGCGGATGTATGGGGCTTCAGATATACCGCGATGAGCTTATACAGATACGCCTGTGCGACGGAGTTATGAGGATCACGGGTGCGGGACTCACACTTAAAAATTATTTTGGCGGAAGAATGATCATTTCGGGCAGGATCGACAAAACCGAATTTTTTGAGTGCGAGGTGTAACATGTCGGTACCGTCATGGCTGCTCATAGGGGTGGATACTGTTGAGATATGGGGGAAAGTGGAGGATATACTAAACCTTTTGGAGCTGAAAGGGGTGGAATATTCCGATCTTTTGGTGAATTGTGGTGGCGTTGAGATAAAGCTTCCCCTGTATAAAAGCATGGGGGTGAAAAGGTATTTCAAGTCCATGGGGTACACCGTCAGGATAAAAAAACGCCAAGGACTTCCCACCTTATTTTTACGGCTGCTGAAAAGACCCGGAATTATTGTTGGAATGGCAGTATTTACATTGTCGATGTGCTTTTATGGCAGCTTTGTATTTGATATAAAGGTAAACGGAAACAGCAGACTGTCGGACAAATATATAATGGATGCTCTATCAAATTCCGGATTTGGAGTGGGGAGCTACATTCCGTCAATTGATTTTGACGAGCTGTCCAATAAGGTTCCCATTGGGTACGGAGATATTTCGTGGATATTTGTAAACATGATGGGTAATGTTGCATATGTGGAGGTACGGGAATTTGATGGAAACGAGAAGGATAAGGAAGTTCTGACAGAGGGGCCAACCGATCTTGTGGCAACTGTGGAGGGTCAGATATATCGTTTCGAGGTGTCATCGGGAATTGCCAAGGCCTCCATCGGAGAAACGGTGACAAAGGGTCAGATCCTTGTTTCAGGCTGGGAAAAGGGAGAAAAGGGAGAGATCATCACCAAAAGCAAGGGAAGGGTATTTGCCAAGGTCGTAAAGAGAATATACGTGAAGCAGCCCATGGAAACGGAGGAAGAGTCACTTGTATCAAAACAGCTTGTAAAAAAATACGTAAATTTTTTAGGATTTGAAATAAATCTTTTAAAAAACAGTGGAAATTTTGATGGGAGTTGTGATATAATAGAGGAAAGCCGAAAATTAACACTTCCTGACAAAACGGAATTGCCATTAGTGATAAGAGAAATATATGCGGTCCAAAAAGAGAAAAAGCCTCGTACCTTCACAGAGGACGAAGCAAAAACGGCGGCTGAAATTGAATTTGAGAAATCCTTTTTCTCCGAGCTTGAGGGCGCAGATGTGCTGAGGATCGAGAAAAAGGAATATACAGAGAACAATTGCTATGTTATTGAAGCAAATGTGTACTGTATTGTTGAAATATCGGAAGAGGTTTTGTCAGTCAGAGAGAACACGGGCGGCGAAGAAAAAGAAAAAACATAAGGAAAGAAAATATGGCAGAAAGAATCATTCTCAGTGATACCTTTGAAATGACCACAAAGATCTTTGGTCCCTATGATGAGAACATCAAGGTCATCGAAGATGCGTTTAAGGTCAGAATAACAAATAAGGACAGCGAAAAAACTGCCGGTAATGCCATTTGTATTTCGGGAGAGCCCGAGGATATACAAATGGCGGCAGAGGTTATAGCATATCTTAAGAAGCTGTCGGTGCTTGAGGACAATATATCTAAAAACAGGGTTGAGTATGCAGTATCCATGGCTGCAGGCGGTCAAAGCGATGAGCTTTCAATGCTTGACGGAGATTGTATTTGCGTCACAAACAAGGGAAAGCCCATCAAGGCAAAAACCGTGGGGCAGAAAAGATATGTTGAAAAGATAAAGAACAATACGGTGGTCTTCGGTGTTGGACCTGCAGGAACAGGAAAAACCTTTCTTGCGGTAGCCATGGCGGTGACCGCTCTTAAAAACAAGCAGATCTCAAGGATCATTCTCACCCGTCCCGCAGTTGAAGCGGGGGAGAAGCTTGGATATCTTCCGGGAGACCTTCAAAACAAGATCGATCCCTATTTGAGACCTCTTTATGACGCTCTTTTTGAAATGCTCGGATCTGACAATTATGCAAGATATCTTGAGAAGGGAACAATTGAGATCGCTCCCTTGGCTTATATGAGGGGACGTACGCTTGATGATTCGTTTATAATTCTTGATGAGGCGCAGAACACAACTCCCGAGCAGATGAAGATGTTCTTGACCCGTCTCGGATTTGGTTCAAAGGCTGTGGTCACAGGTGATGTTACTCAGACGGATCTGCCGCGAGGACAGAAAAGCGGTCTGCGTCAGGCAATCGGAATACTTGACGGAATAGATGATATAGCCATTCATCAGTTTACCGACAAGGACGTTGTCAGACACAGGCTTGTGCAAAAGATCATACTTGCATACGAAAAATTTGAAAAAAGCAATATTCCTGCGGAGGAAAAAAAGCCTCGGAGCAGTGAAGTGAAAAAAATCAAATTTAAAAGAAAATAACAGGAGATTAAAATGGTAGAAGTATATTTCAAAAATGAACAGAGTAAATATCTGATAACCCCTGCGCTTAAAAAGGCAGTGAGACGTGCGATCAGAGCAACTCTTGAATATGTGGACGTAAGACGTATGACCGAGGTTTCCGTAACCTTCACAGACAACGAAAAGATCCACCTGCTCAACAAGCAGTACAGAGAAAAGGATGCACCCACCGATGTGCTTTCCTTTCCCCTCATAGATTGGGATTCCGACGAGGAGCTTCCCGATGACGGCTCTTCCTTCTTTCCCCTTGTCCTTGGAGATATTGTAATATCCCTCGAGAAAGCTCATGCGCAGGCGATAGAATACGATCAAAGCCTCATTCGAGAGGTATCATTCCTCACCATTCATTCAACCCTTCACCTTTTGGGATATGATCACGAAACATCACCAGAGGACGAAAAGGAAATGTTTGGAATACAGGATATTGTAATTGGAATGCTTGGAATATAAAGGACGGTAAAAATAGTAATGAAAACAGGATTTATAGCAATTGTAGGAAGACCGAATGTGGGAAAATCCACCCTTCTCAATACACTTGTTGGTGAAAAGATCGCCATTGTATCAAAAAAGCCCCAGACCACAAGAAACAGGATCACGGGAATACTGACCAAGGGTGAAGATCAGTTCGTATTTATGGATACACCCGGAATGCATAATCCAAGAACAAAGCTTGGAAACTACATGGTGAAGTCTATAAACGGTACTCTTGACAGCGTGGACGCCGCTTTTTTGGTGGTTGATCCCGAATATGCTCCAGGTGAGATCGAAATGACACTGATGAAGAGATTCAAGAGAATCGATATCCCCGCAATTCTTGTAATAAACAAGATCGACCGTTCAGGCGCTGTGAAGGTGGGCGACTGCATAAAGGCATACAGCGAGCTGTTTGATTTTGCAGCGGTGGTTCCAATGTCAGCTCTCAAGGACGATGGAACTGATATACTTCTCATGGAGGCAGAAAAGCTTCTCCATGACGGAGAGTGGCTCTTTGATGAGGATGAGCTTACAGACCAGTCCGAAAGAAAGATCGTTTCCGAGATCATCAGAGAAAAGCTGCTCCGCCTCCTTGATGATGAGATCCCCCACGGAAGCGCGGTGGTTATTGAGGAATTCAAGGAAAAGAAGGATCTTTTGTCCGTTCGCGCAGAGATCTTTTGCGAAAGAGAGTCACATAAGAGAATAATCATCGGAAATCACGGTGAAATGCTGAAAAAGATCGGTACTTATGCAAGAGAGGATATGGAAAAATTCTTTGGTGTAAAGGTTTTCCTCGATCTTTGGGTAAAGGTAAAGGAAAATTGGCGCGAATCCGATCTTATGGTGAATAATTTCGGATACGACAAAAAATCCATAGATGAGTAAAAGCATTGTAGTACAGGGGCTTGTTCTTGGGGAGATTCAGCACAAGGAATACAATAAGATCATGACGGTGCTGAGTGCTGAGAGGGGAATCATTAAGGTGTATGCCTACGGAGCTCTCAGCATCAAGAACAAAAACTTTGCCGCAACACAGCCCTTTGCATATTCGGAGCTTGAGCTTACGGAAAAGGGTGACGGCTATACACTGAAAAGTGCTTCACTTATAAGGTATTTTTATTCAGCTCAAAGAGGACTTGCTTCCAATGCTCTTGCAATTTATATTTCGGAGTTTCTCATGGCTGTGTGCTGTGAGGGTAATGACGAAAGTGATATGATGCGCCTTGCCCTTAATACATTTCATGCCATTTGCGAAGGGGTCAGGGAAGTACCGATGATCAAAGCCGTGTTTGAGGTAAGAGCGGCGATGATACTTGGCTTTGAGCCGAATCTTGAGGGAATATGCAGTGAGTGTTCAGAGGAAAAGGCTGATTATCTTGACTATGAGGCGGGGGGACTTGTATGCTCCGAGTGCAGTAAAAACTCGGCGTTCGGTATACAGCTTTACAAAACCGTCATTGATGCCATGCGCTACGTTATTTCATGCGATATAAAACGCATACTCGCTTTTAATCTTGAAGAAAATGATTTGTATGTATTCTCAAAGGCGGCAGAGGGGTATATTCTGTACCAGCTTGACCGTGGTTTTTCCTCACTTGAATTTTACAGACAAGTGACAATTTGATAAAAAGCAGTCCACAACTGCAGTGGAAAGCAAAATTCCATATGAGTGCGCCTTTTTTGAAATTTTTCTACTTCAAAATTAAGTAATTTCCTAAAAGGCGCACTCATA
>SVUF01000082.1 GCA_015063395.1 Oscillospiraceae bacterium | reverse complement strand
TTCCGATCTATATATCACATCTTTTTACTTTTGTCAATACCTTTTTTGAAATTTTTTCAAGTTTTTTCGGATTTTTTGTATATTGCTTACTTTTCTCGCTTTTTACCTTTTTCTTGGTGATTTTATGCTCGTTTTAGCCGCACTTCGTTATGTTTTTTGAGACAGATAATTTATAATTCTCAAAATTTCTAAAAAATATTTTTTATTTTTCTATTTTCTTTTCAAAAAAGTAAAAGCTCCTGCAGGACCTTTTTCAACGATCCTGCAAGAGCTTATTGCTTTTTATTTTAAACTTTTATTTCACAACAAAGGAATAAACTACATTTCCTGCTGTGCTGTCAATGCAAAGTGTGTATGTACCCTTTGCAAGTGAAGTGAAAGCCTCCTCATACGTAGCTGCATTCACTGTTTTTGTTGCAACAACCGCGCCTTTGGAATCAACAACCTTTACAGTTGAGATGGTCTTTCCTGTTTTAACCGCAACCTTTACAGAAGGTGTACCCTCCGTTGTAAAGTCTATGTCCATAGACTTATTTACATCAACATTAAATGTCCATGTACCGTATGTCTTTATATCCGCACCTGTAACAAGAACACACTGCCCATCCTTAAGTCCGATTGCATAGTATCTTCCGGCTTCATCAGTCTTTTCAAGGTAGATTGCATATGTTCCGTCGCCGTTATCAAGAAGCTTCCATGTCTGAGTTCCGCGTGTATTGCTGGGAGCATTAAACTTCACGATCGCTCCTGCCTCTACAACCTTGCCCTTGATATCAAGGAGGTAGTCCTCATCATCTCTATAAAGCTTATATGTATTTGTAACAGAATCATACTTTACTACAAACTTTGTTGCAGCATCAGCATTTGCCGCTGCTCCAAAACTATTCTTCTTATTTTCGATGAATGTTCCGTTCATTGAAAGTGTATATTCACCGTCAACCGAATAACTCTTGAGCTCCTTGCCAAGATTGAATTCATAATGAACGTTTCTTCCGTTTTTGAGAGTTCTGTTATCGCCCTCGGGTACTATTTCCTGAATAACTTCACCCTTGGAATTGATAAGCTTTACAGACTTAATTGTAGTTACATCCTGCTTGGTTGTTGAGAATACATCAACGCCCCAGATATAATTCTCAAAGGTTGCTCCCTTGGGAATCATCGAAGAAAGCTTTTCATAGCTGAGTGTAATATATCCTGTGTCCGCAGCGCCTCCTACAGTTCCGCCAAAGTTAGCATCTCCGCCGTAATTCTCGTGAATCTTGGCATCACCCGCACCATACTTGAAGAGATAAGGCATATATGTTGAAACACTTCCTGTTGCATCTTCTCTTGTAAGAGATACATAGAAGCCTTCTCTGTCCGCAGTTTCAACCTCAAGCTCAACCATAAGCTCGGGCATTGTTACTTCAACGTCTGTTTCCCAATATGTAAAGCAGAACTGGTCAAAGGTCCATCCTCTGTTGAACTTCTCGTCATTGAGCTGTTCATACTCGGAAACTGTATTGAGAGCATCATAAGCTACCCAAATATACCCCTGATCTCCATAGCTTTCGCCCCATGAGTTCGCCATAAGGAACGCACCCTTGAGCACTACTCCGCCTACCTGTGTTTCAACATTATCGTCATAACCAACGATACTTACCTGGTGTCCGCCATCGCCTTCAGCTACAGAATATGTAATGATCTTCTGTCCCATCTTGGCAATGTCACCTGCTTTGTAAACCATACCGGTCTTCCATCTTGAAGGATATCCGCCTGTTACAACTACGTTACCCGATGCAACTGCTTCCTTTATCTTGAAAAGAAGCTCTCTGCCGTTTTCACTTGTGGTCATCTTTCCTGAATACGGAGCATTTGTGAACCAGATCTGCTCATAATCGTTAAGTCTGTAATTAAGAGCCTTGAAAAGATCGTCCTTATCTGCGTCCCATTTGATAGACTGCTTATAATAGTTTCCGGGTCTTCCAAGCTGTGAACCGCCGCCCGAATCCTTGTAGAATCCGCTGTATTCAGAAGTGAGGCATCCGTGGTCAACAAGAATGTTGTATACCCATGCTGTTCCCGCGCCTGAATATGTATATGTAAACTTAGGTGAGAAGCAATATTTTGAATCCTTTGCAGGCTTGAACTCGGAATCGGGATTCAAGCTGTGGAGGTATCTTGCTACTGCGTTTGTAAACTGTGTATATGCTACTGACTGTGAAGCACATGATCCAACTCCGCCCTGGTTATCAATGGGAGGAAGAAAATCTGTTCCCACAAGAGTTGCTGATGAAGGAAGTGTTTCCATCATCACGTGTTCCTTTTTAGCTTCGCCCTTTTCTTCGTTCTCAAAGGGGTTTACTATATCCGATGTATCAACAGGAGCGCTTGTTCCTGTTCCTGTGGGAGCCGTTGTCCCATTTGTTGCGGGAGGTGTTGCTGTGCTTGTTGTATCCTGACAAGCCGCAAGTGACGATACGCACATTACCGCCGCAAGAATCACTACTAAAAGCTTACGTGCCATTTCTTTCTCCTTTTTATTATAATTTTATTCACAAGAACCTTTTTAAAAAAGGTTCTTGTTTAAATTACAGTTATTACTTGATTGTATAAATGTACTGGAATCCGTAGGGCGCACCGTTATAAATAGCAGTAAAGATATACGTTCCCGCAGGAAGCTTTTCGTTGAGTGTTGTCTCAAATACACCCTCCTTTGGTGTTACACTTACAGCCGCACCGTTGTATGTACCGTCAGCATTTGTAACCTTTATTGTAATATCACCGGATGTATATCCTTCAGGCACAACACCCTTCAAGGTAATCTTGCCGCCGGATACTGATGCCTCAATATCACGGGGGATCACAAGATCGGAATATGCCTGCCACTTATAATAGCCCGTGGAATCCTTCTTAGTGGTAAGCTCAACCTGCTTTGTTGTAGGATTGTACGCCGCGAAATATGTGGGATCCGCCGCAAGCTTAAGCACAAACGCATTGCCCTCGATCATTTCCACGATCCATTTTTGAGTTTTTCTCTCATCGCTCTGGACATTACGCTTTACAACCACACCTTCTTTGATCTCCTTGCCCTTTATATCAAGAAGCCAATTTCCTTCATTCCATACAGTGTATGTTCCGTCCTCATTCTTCTCAAATGTAAGCTTCATATCCTTATCAGGTGCATCACTAAGTACAAGAGACTGACTCTTCTTCTTCAAGTGAAGCTGTGCGCCTACATTGAACAGGAATGTATCCTTTCCGGGAGAAGCAGCATAGCTCTTCAGCTCTCCGCCAAGGTCAAAATAGAACAACCTCTCCTCGCCCTTACCGATGTGTGCATACTCATCATTTACCTTAACCTCTGAAAGAACCTTTCCGTCAAGAGTAAGAAGACGGAGTCCGCGTACCTTTACTCCAAGGTTATTACCCTTGATTTTTACTCCCCAAAGGAGATTTGAATAATCATAGGTTTCAGAAAGCTGTGCAAGATCATTAAATCCAAACGCAAGATATGCCTTAGCAAAGGTTCCATCCGCAGGCTTACCGTCAAATCTTGTTTCGCCCGAGGGGTCCGCCATTGCTGTTGTTGACTGAAGGTTATCGTCAATTATCTGAGGAAGCTTTGTAATGGCATTTCCGCCAAGGTCGGAACGATAAAGTGTTACAGAAAGTGATTCACGCTTTACTGCATCCACCTCAACCTCAACAATAAGGTTGGGCTCATTGATCTTTACGTCCTTATCCCAATATACAAAGCTTGTGCGGTAAAGTGTTCCTGTCCTTTCAAACTCTCTCAATGTGGGAACAGTTGCCGCGCGAAGTCCGCATGTATAGGTTTCAGACTTTTCACTGTATTTAGGAACAAAGCAAGCAAATTCAGCAATTTTCTTTCCTGTAACAGCCTCGAGCTTAACCTCTCTGCCCATTACTGTTCCCTGCTGTCCGCCGATCTTGATGAAGCTTGGGGACAACATATTCTTATAATTTGCCGCTGAGCATACAAGATATGTTCCCTTATATGAAGTTTCCTCAAACTTACCGTCTGCAGTAAATTCAAATCCGCTCCACTTTGAGTAATCCTCAAAAGGAATTATAACCCATGTACAGCTGTCATTGGCATCCTTGTTCCATACCAATGTATTTACATTATTAACTCCGAGGTACTTGTTGTATACAGTATCCTGAATTGTGTATACTGAATATTCCTTACCCTCAATTGTCTTCTTTTCAGCTGTCTTTGTATAAAGAAGCTGTGTGTTTTCTCTCTGGTTATAGTTGATCTTGATCTTCGCAACAGAATCCTCTGTTGAAACAAATGCGGGACGGTTGGAATAGAATCCTTCCTCAGCAAGCGCGGGATATCCCGATACTTTGTTGAAGGCATCGTATGTCATCCATACATATCCGTCATTCTGATACGAAACGCCCCATGAATTTGCAACAAGGAACGCACCTGTCATCTTTACACCTGCAACTGTAACAGATACATTGTCATCATATCCAACGATTGCAACTGCATGGTTACCGTCACTTGTCTGATCCTCTGTTTTCCATCCTGCCCAGATGATTCCGTCTCCAACCTTGGCAAGAGTTCCGGGCTCCATAACCTTTGTATACTGCCAATAGCTTGACCATCCGCAAATGGATACTGCGTTGCCCTCATATACGGCTCTCTTTACTCTTTCAAGGTGCGCCTGTCCCATTGTGGTTGTGAAATCATAGCTGAATGCATCAAATTCAACCTCTTCATAACCTGAAAGACGGTACTTCAGAGCTGTTGCCATATAGTTCTTTGCACAATCCCAAGCTCTTGAAAGGGGATCGTTATTTATGGAAGCTTCTCCGCTCTTTTTAAATGTACTCATTGTAAGAGGAAGCGCTCCCGAATCCACGAGAATATCATAATTAAGCTTTGTACCTGCTCCTGAATATACAAATGTGGACTTGGGCGAGAAAATGTACGCCTTATTTCCTGAAGAAGGGTTCCATGATGTATTTCCAAGAACATTGTTCATATACTGAGATACCGCAATTGTAAACTGAGTATATGTTACCGACTGTGAAGAGCATGAACCGATGCTTCCCTGGCTATCAATGGGAGGCACATGCTTCGTTCCCAAAAGAGTTGATGAAGAAGGAAGCGGTGTAGGTTCAGGCGTTGGGGTGGGTGTGGGGGTTGGCGTTGGGGTCGCCGAATCCTCAGGGGTTTTCGATGCTTCGGGAGATACTGTTGGGGTTGTTGCTGTTTCTCCCGTTGGATCCGTTGTTGTAGGAGTACATGATGCCAATATGGGCAGGATCATCACTACAAGCAACAGCATACACAAGATCTTCTTGCTCATTTCATCCTCCAAAAAATATTAATTGTTGTTTTCTTTTGTTTTTTATTTTCCAACCGCCGGTTATAACCTCAAGTAAGCTTTGCGGGAAAGCTTCCCGGGATCATAACCGATCAATTAAAATTTAAACGACGCCTTGCGAGACACTGTCTTTGTCTTGCCTGCAGTTGCCAAGGGCGTATTGCTTCCGCCGTAATACAGCGTTGCACCTCTTACGGTTACACTGTCCTTGCCCGTACATGCAACAGTAAAGCCCCATGAATAGTCGAGAGCAGTCTTGCCTGCCGGGAACTTCAAAAGCTCTGAATATGAAAGAGCAAAATATCCGGTTTCAGCCTCTCCATCGATCTTGCCCGAGAAAGTATTATACTGACCATTATCGCAATATCTCGGGTGATGCTGAGTGTATCTGAACATTGCAGGCATATACTCCTCAACATTTCCATCCTTGTCGGTTCTTGTGAGGGTTACAGTAAATCCGTTTCTATCCTTGGCATCAAGCTCGAACTCCACATAAAGCTCGGGCAGACCGAAAACAACATCAGTTGTCCAATCAAGGAACGCAAACTGGTCAAACACCCATACTCTCTTGTTTTCGACGGTTTTGCCTGCGGTAATTCCAAGCTTGCCTTCAAACTCACCCTCAGTATAACCTATGATATCCCATGATTTTGCAACGGGATATTTTGATGAATTGTATCCTGCAAGATTGAGAGATCTGCCGCTTGCGGTATATGATACTCCTGCATCAAGGAATCTGTTTCCTTCGGGAGCACAATCGCGTCCAAGTGCATATATCCAATATGAGCCTTCATATTCCTTCTTATATTCTTCTGCAGAATACTGTGGGAATATGGAAAGCTTTTCATAAGGAATGAAGCACCAAGCAGTTGTGTCGGATTCCTCATCTGCAAGAACGATCTCGCGGTTGGCAACTTCCTTGTGGTATCCAAGGAGCTTTCCGCTTTCCTTATCCTTTATATTATATACTGTAAGCTTCTCGCCGTAAAGCTCGGTTTCGCCATTGGGGGTAAATACAAGAGCCTGTGAAGATTTTGTGAGATACTCTGAATACATCGTAATCTTTTCAGCAGGAGTGATGTACATCTGACCTGAATACAGCTTTGTGTCGTTGAGAGCCTCAAACTCCGACGCATTGTTTACAGCATCGTACATAACATATGTATATCCGCGGTTCACCCATCCTTCGCCGTATGAGTTTGCAACGATAAAAGCACCCTTCATCATAACACCGCCAAACACTGCTGTTACATCATCGTCGTAACCAACGATGGTAACCTGATGTCCGCCGCCCGATGTGCCTGCCGCCGCAACGATAGCAGAATCTCCAACCTGTCCGTATGTTCCTGTGTTAACAAGCTTTGCATAAATCCATCTTGAAGGATATCCGCCCGTTACAACAGCATTTCCCATAACAAGTGATTTCTTGATCTTTTCAAGAAGCTCAAGACCCTCCTCACATGTAGTAAGCTGTGCATCATAGGGCTCACCGTCAAACCATACTCTTTCATAGCCGGTGATCCTGTTTTTCAAAGCCTTTTTCATAAGACCGGGATACATAACAGGCCATTCTGCCGATTTTTCGATCCATTTGCCGTCCTTTTGCTTGATGTGTCCGCCATTTTCGTTTTTCTCAAAGGGGAAATCCGCAACACTTACAGCTCCGTGATCCTTCAATGTTTCATATACCCAAATCGTTCCCGCTCCAGAAAGATTGTACGTAAACTTCGGTGCGTAGCATTCTTCGGGATTATGGCTGTCTCTGCGACAGTTGGGATATATGCTGTGCGCATATCTTGTCACTGCATTTGAAAACTGATTTCTTGTGGCTGACTGTGACGCACATGATCCAATGCCGCCCTGATTGTCAATGGACGGAAGCGCAATTGTTCCTACAAGCGAAAAAGCTGAAGGCAGAATTATTTTTTTCTTTTTCATAATACCTTTTTTCCTTTCATAAATCGAAAAAAATTATCCATGGTCATTTTACAACATAATCTTGAATATGTCAATAAATATTGCAAAAAAACATTATTTTTTTGTATGCTCTATACAAGGAATAATTGCTGTTTTAAGAATCAGCTGCTCTAATACGTAATTTTATTCATATATTTTATATTTATTACTTAAAAATCAATAATTCTGTTGACAGTTGCGCCTAAAAAAGTTATAATATAAGTATAATTTTATTTTGAGGAAGTGATACCATTAATAATGCATTAAAAATCACTGCCGCCATTTTTCTTACAGGATACATACTTTGCTCCTGTACAACTGACGGCACACCTACTTCTACTCCAACATCACAGGACACTGCGCCGCAAACTACAGCTACACAAACCCTGACACACACACCAAGCGCAGATCCGACATCTACACCAACAGCAAAGCCCACCTCAAAGCCTATGGCAACACACACCGTTACCTATGAGTCCTCAACAAAATTCGGAGGATACATCAAGGGAAACACAGTTCAAACACTGAGAGAAGATCAACCATCAGAAACCGTCGAGGCTGTTGCGCTTGATGGCTATCGGTTTGTTTCATGGAGCGACGGGCTGAAAAACCCCGTTCGTTCCGGAGATCTTGTGTTCTATGATAAGGTCATCAGCGCAAAATTTGTTCTTGACCTTCCCGACTACAAGGCTCCCACAATAAACATCGTTACAGAAAACAAGGAGCCTGTTCTCACTAAGGAATACTATACCAATGCGGTCATCACCGTTACCGACGCTCCCAAGGAAAAGCACAACGGAACATTTACAGCAAGGATCAAGGGCAGAGGAAACTCCTCCTGGAGCTCATCAGCACCCCAAGATTCCTACAACAGTAAAAACTCTTACCGTCTGAAGTTTGATGACTCCCAAAAGTTCTTGGGCATCGGAGATTCAAAAAATAAAGACTGGGTCCTGAACTCCTGTAAATTTGATGCCTCCCTTCTCCGAAACCACATCGGATACAGAATGGGTGAGATCCTCAGCGGAATTGATTACTCTCCCGAATGTCTTTGGGCACATGTCTACATCAACGGCGACTACCGTGGAGTTTACATGGTCGGAGAATTCATTGAGGTTGCAAAGGATAGAGTTGATATTGAAGATCAAATGCACTCAGCTGACAATGGATTCCTTCTCGAGCTTGACATGAGAGGTAATCTTGACGGAACGCTGGGAGTTGATTACTTCTATGTTGACGGCTATGCAGAGGGAATCTCCAACCCGAGAGAATGGGTCATCAAAAGCGATCTTTCTCCCGACCCCGCCCTTGCGTCACAGCAATTTGACTTTATCAAGGACTATGTTCAGCAGGTTCACAACGCAATTACCAACGGAACACGCGAGGAGATCGAAGCCCTCATTGACATGGATTCCTTTGTGGACATGTTTATTTGCTCTGAATTTTCCAAGGACGTTGACGTAAACACCGCCAGCTTCTTTATGTATAAGCCCTCGGGCGGCAAGCTCCACCTTACAGCCCCCTGGGACTACGACTTTGGTTTTGGAACTTATGGCGTTGCTCAGTCCATGAGCGGTCTTGTCACCGCAACAGACTCCGGAAACCAGTGGTTTGCCTCCCTCATTCAGCACGATTGGTTTGTTCAGCTGGTCCTTGACAGAATGAAAGCGGTTGAAGACGACATTTTGAGGCTAACCGACGAAATCGTCGGTCTTGGATATTCAATGACAGCCACCGCCAATGAGAACGCGGCAAAATGGGATCTTTATGCCAACCATTATCACTCATATGTATCCTGGGACGTTTCAACATATCTTTCGGACTACGAAATGCATATTGAATACCTTAACAATTGGATGATCTGGCGTTGGAAGCTCATAATTCTCGACCTCGAAGCATATTTATCTAATAGTAGCAATTAAGTTGCCGCGGTACGAGCTGTCGAAAATCATTTAATATTTGAAAAGT
>SVUF01000081.1 GCA_015063395.1 Oscillospiraceae bacterium | reverse complement strand
AGATTGCCCATAGCGGTAATGTGGGTAAGCTTTTTGATATAAGCATCACCCGGCATTGTGTAAACAAGGTCGCCGATGTCTGCGGCTTGATCTCCGAAGCGTTCAATGTCGGTGATCATCTTAAGTGCGGTGGATACCTCGCGGAAATCCTTTGCCACCGGCTGTTGCTTTAATAGAATACGCATACACTTTTTCTCAATCGCCATTTCGTATTCATCTACTCGCTTATCCACAGCTCCGATGCTTTTGCCAAGCTCGCGGTCACGGTTTATAAGAGCGGTGATGGCATCCGAGATCATCTGCTCGGTGAGTCTGCACATCTCCACAAGCTGTGTTTTTAAGTCCGCAAGCTCTTCTTCAAATATTTTTCTGATAGACATATCATTATCTCCATTATACCATAAATTTGTTACAAAATCAACCGAATCTTCCCGTAATATAACGCTCGGTGCGCCGGTCGACGGGGGATGAGAAAATATCGTCGGTGTTGCCGTATTCCACAAGCTCGCCAAGGAGGAAGAATGCTGTCTTATCTGCAATTCTCGTTGCCTGCTGCATATTGTGTGTAACGATAACGATGGTCAGGTCTTTTTTTAGCTCCTCCATAAGCTCTTCGATCTTGCCCGTGGAGATCGGGTCAAGAGCCGAGGTAGGCTCGTCCATCAAAAGCACCTTGGGGCTTGCGGCAAGAGAACGGGCAATGCAAAGCCTTTGCTGCTGACCGCCGCTCATACCGAGAGCGTTCCCCCGAAGTCTGTCCTTGACCTCGTCCCAAATACTTGCACGGCGCAGGGACTTTTCAACGATCTCGTCAAGCTCCCTCTTTTTTTTAATGCCGAAGGTTCTCGGAGCAAAAGCGATATTATCGTAAATGCTCATCGGGAATGGATTTGGCTTTTGGAACACCATACCCACGTTCTTGCGAAGCACATTCACGTCGGTTTCCTTGTCGAAGATGTCAACGCCGCCGATACGGTATTCGCCTTCGATGCGACAGCCTTCCACAAGGTCATTCATTCTGTTGAATATTTTAAGAAAAGTGGATTTTCCGCATCCCGAAGGTCCTATAAGAGCCGTGACCTGTTTTTCGGGAATCTCTATGTTTATATCTTTCAAAGCGTGGAAATCACCGTAGTAAAGGTTACAGCCCTTGGCGGTGATATCCATACTGCCTATAAATTCATTCATTTTGCATCTCCATATGTTGATTTTCTGATTAGATTGCCGATAAAGCCTGCGAGCAGGTTCAGTATCATAACAAATATAAGAAGCACCACAGCCGCCCCCGCCGCCTCATCGGGATATCCGTGGCTTGCGAAATAATAGATATCAAGGGCAAGACTTGTGCCCGATGACATCAGGGTTTCGGGAACTTTATTGACAACCATTCCTATTGTGAGGATCAGCACAGCGCTTTCCGAAACGACGCGACCGATGGCAAGAATAATTGCGGTCACAATACCGCCTGATGCTGACGGAAGAACGATCTTGAATATGGTTCTTACCTTGCTTGTTCCGAGTGCATACGCCCCTTCGCGAAGTCCTCCCTGTACCGACAGAAGACTTTCTTGTGTGGATCTTACGATGGTAGGAAGTATCATTATGGCAAGTGTGATGCCGCCTGCCAGCATGGAATAGCCCCAGCCGAAAGCTACCACGAAGATCAAATAACCAAACAGACCGTAAACGATGCTTGGAATTCCTGCGAGAGTTTCAGTGGCAATCTGAACGGTCTTCACAAGCTTGCCCTTGTTGTTCGTATATTCCACAAGGAATATGGCACTTGCCACGCCGATCGGAACTGCAATCACAGCCGCTATACCGACAAGCTGAAGCGTGCCGATAAACGCAGGGAGAATGGAAGGAGTGTCCTTATAATCTCCAAAAAGAAGATCGACAGAAAGCTTGTCCACACCGTTGATAAGTACATAGGCAATTACGGCAACAAGGGCGATCAAAGATATGACGAGTGCGAAGATGCAAACATATTTAAGTGAAGAATATAGCTTTCTCATTTCTTTGCACCTCTCCTTTCCTTGTCGCTACTGTCTTTTTTGAGTAATGAAAAGCTGATGTTGAGGATCAGGGTGAATACGAACAGCACAACGCCCGTGGCGATAAGGGCGGAAAGCGCGTCATCTTGAAGCTCAAGGGCACCCATAGCAATATTTGCAGTCAAGGTTCTTACGCTTTGGAACAGGCTCTCGGGCATCTCGGGGCTGCCGCCAATGACCATGATCACAGCCATCGTCTCACCGATGGCACGTCCGATTGCGAGAACGACCCCTGCAAGTATTCCGCTTTTCGCAGCAGGCAGCATAATTTTGAACGTAGCTTGTTCTCTTGTAGCGCCAAGAGCCAGCGCACCTTCATAGAATGTATTTGAAACGCTGTTCAGAGAATCAAGGCTTACGCTGACAACGGTCGGCAAAATCATGATCCCGAGAACAAGCGAAGCCGAAAGAATACCGTATCCAACACCCGTGGGTGACACATAATCTCTGACAAAAGGTACGATAACGGTCATACCGAACAGACCGAAAATAACCGAAGGAATACCTGCAAGCAGTCCTATCATCTGTTTTACAGGAGCTACAAGCTTTCTCGGGCAGAACTTGTAAAGTGCGATAGCGGTAAGAAGCCCTATGCTAATACCAATGATGACCGAAAGCGCCGTAACATAAAGGGAAGCAACGATCATTGGGAAAATCCCATAGCTTGAATTGTCAGCAAGGGGCGCCCAATCACTGCCGAATATAAATTTTGCAAATCCCGTTTTTGCAATAAAGGGCACTCCGCTGACAAAGAGGAATACGGTTATCGTCCCAAGGGCGAGAATGGAAAATATCGCGGAGAAAAGGAACACGCCACCCATGACCTTTTCTCTCGCACCCCAAAATCCGTACAGATTTTTCATATTACTTCGAAACGCCTGCCCAAGTCTTGATAGCTGCGTCGCCTGCATCTACGTTGTAGATGTTTTTGAGGTCATCCATTGAGATATTGTCAAGAGGGTTCTCCTTATTGACGATGACTGCGATACCGTCCTTGGCAACCTCGTAGTAGGTGCAGTTATCAGCTTTTGAAGGATTGAAAGCCTCGGAAATCATACCGAAATCGGATACTCCGTTCTTTGCGTCGTTATAGCCTGTGCCGCTTCCGCCGCCGCCAACAGTAACACTGACACCGCTTTGCATTTCCTCAAATTTAACCGCAAGCTTTTCCATAAGGGGCTTGAGTGAAGTGCTTCCCGAAATAGCAATCTCGCCGGTCAGTCCGGGAACTACGGTGTATGCAACCGCACCTTCCTTGGTGGAAACGTAGCCGTTGTCGGAAATAATGGTCTGTGCATCAGAGCTTTGAAGGAAGGCAAGGAATGCGGTATTGACTTCACTTGCCACCTTACTCTCCCCGTAAACTACGTTAAGAGGACGGGAGATCTTATAAGAGCCGTTCTTGATATTCTCAAGAGTAGGCAAAACACCGTCAACCTTGAGAACCTTTACCTCGTCGGTAATGTAGCCAAGGCTGTCATAACCGATGGCAAGGGGATTGCCTTTGACTTCCCCGAGAACAGCAGCCGTGCCGGTTGCGACGATAACGCCCGAAACGTCGGTCTTGCCCTTGAGCCCGATGATCTCCATAAATGCGGACTTTGTTCCGCTTCCGTCCTCACGGGTTACAACGCTGATGTTCTTGTTTTCGTCAAACGCCCCGCCGCCGCAGGAGGTAAGCACGCCGAGGGTGCAGAGTATGAGTGCAAATGTGAGTATGAGTACAATAGTTTTTTTCATGTTTAAAATCTCCTTTTCGTATTTTGCACATTCATTATACTAAAGTCCAAAATTTACTACTACCATACTTTTGTTCGGTGTATGTAAGGTTTATGTAAAATGACCCGTGGCGGTGGTTAACGATCAGTATTATTTCGGAATTTTTGACCCCCTTGCTGAATATATTGGTTTTAAAGTTAAGCAATAAAAAAAGCGAGGTGCGGAAGTTGAATATCGGACTTTCAAAGGGTCATTTCTACGGTCTTGACGAGGAAAAGATCACAAATTCACGAAAACAGTACGGAGACAACCGTCTTTCAACCTTTAAGCCCAAGGGAATCTTTTCCAAAATACTTGAAAACCTTTCCGATCCAATCATCAGAATTCTGCTGGGGGCTCTTGGAGCAAATATAATTTTTAATATGAAAAGCATCAATTGGGCGGAATGCGGAGGGATCATTCTTGCAATCATTATTTCCACCTTGATCTCCTCTTTATCCGAAAGAGGCAGCGAAAAGGCTTTTGAAAGGCTTCAGAGCGATACCCGCGGCAAAAGCGTTCGGGTCATACGCCAAGGGGGTGAAAGGCTCATACCCATTGAGGACATCGTTGTGGGGGATTATGTCATTTTATCATCGGGTGACGGCGTTCCCTGTGACGGAAGAATGGTTGAAGGGCGCATACTCATTGATCAGTCCGCTCTCAACGGTGAATCCATAGAGGTTTGGAAGGAGCCCTGTCACGATAAAACTGATTTTATCCCAAGCTCTGCCGATTGTGTTTTCCGCGGAAGCCTTATTTCAGAGGGACAAGGAATTATGATCTGCAAGGCTGTGGGACAAAGCACCCTTTACGGACGCATCGCAGGGGAGCTTACCGAGGAAAAAAGGCAAAGCCCTTTAAAGCTCCGTCTTGAAGCCCTTGCCAAGTCCGTATCTAAAATTGGATATTTCGCCGCTGTTTTGGTAGCTCTTACATATCTTTTCAACGTGATCTTCATTGATTCCGCCTTTGTCGGCGCCGAGATAATCTCAAAGCTTTCCGATTGGCATTTTATGTCCTCCTCTATAATCAAGGCCATCACCATTGCAATTACTGTGGTGGTAGTCGCCGTTCCGGAAGGGCTCCCTTTGATGATCACCGTGATCCTTTCCTCCAACATGAAAAAAATGCTGAAGGCAGGTGTTCTGGTTCGGAAGCCCGTTGGCATTGAAACTGCGGGAAGCATGAATATTCTTTTCACCGACAAAACGGGAACCGTGACCTGCGGTAAGCTTAAGACAGAGGCAATAATCACCGCAGAGGGCATACAGTACAAAAGGCTGGGTGCTGTTGCAAATGAGGGCATCTTCAATATCCTCCTTCCCTCTCTTCAAAAAAACTGCGACTCCACCATAATCGAAGGTGTTGTTCGCGGCGGCAATTCCACTGACCGAGCAATTCTTGAATTCCTCGGCGGCGCCTCCTCCGATGTTCCCGTAATCGACCACCTGCCCTTTGACAGTAAAAGAAAATTCTCCGCTTCTGTTTTACCCGGACTTACGGTATATAAGGGTGCGCCCGAAAAAATCATTGCCCGTTGTTCCCGATGCTACGACAAAAACGGCAGCGTCAGAAGCTTTAATACCAAAAGTGACATTTTAGATACGGTGAAGAAAATATCATCCCGCTGCGGAAGAGTCATTGCCGTTGCCGCCTTTGAAAAGGGTATCCTCGATTCACTGCCCGATGACATGATCTTTATTTGCATTATAAAGCTCCGCGACTCCCTTCGCCCCGAAGCCAAGACGGCAGTTTCCCGTTTGCGAAGCGCAGGTATCCAAAGCGTCATGATCACAGGGGACGGCATTGACACCGCCATAGCCGTTGCCAAAGACGCAGGTATCATGGGAGTCGACAAAGGCTCCGTTGCCATTGACAGTGCCGCCCTTTCTGCAATGACCGATGAGGAAATTGCCAAAATGCTTCCGGATCTTGCAGTGGTTGCAAGGGCTCTGCCCTCCGACAAAAGCCGTCTTGTAAGGATCGCTGAGGCTCTTGGAATGGTGGTGGGCATGACGGGCGACGGAGTCAACGATGCCCCCGCCTTGAAGCTTGCGGATGTTGGCTTTTCCATGGGCTCGGGAACGGAGATCGCCAAGGAGGCCTCCGATATTGTGATCCTCCACAACGATCTTTCCTCAATTGCCGACGCCGTTCTTTTTGGCAGAACGATATGGAAAAGCATCAGAAAATTTATACTGTTCCAGCTGACCATGAATCTTTCAGCAGTGGGCGTTTCCCTTTTCGGTCAGCTTTTGGGCATTGATGCCCCTGTGACCGTTATCCAGATGCTGTGGGTCAACATCATCATGGATACCCTTGGCGGAGTTGCTTTTGCAGGTGAAGCTCCGCTTGAAAAATATATGAAGGAAAAGCCAAAGCGTCGGGACGCTCCTGTGTTTACAAGATCCCTCTTTGTGCAGATCCTCACCGTAGGCTCATTTGTGGTGGCTCTTTGCGTTTTCTTCCTTTCATCTTCCTTCATGCGCGATTTTTATCTTTATTCCCATGACCCCATTTACTTTATGACCGCCTTTTTTGCCCTGTTTATCTTTACGGGTATTTGCGTGAGCTTTATTTCCCGAGGAGACGGTTTTTTCACATTTTCAGGGCTTTCCAAAAACAAACCGTTTATTTTTATTATGGTCTTTGTCCTTGTGATACAGCTTTCCATGGTGTACTTCGGCGGAGAGGTATTCCGTTGCGCTCCCCTTGAAGCAAAAGAGCTTTTATTGGTCTGCGCTCTTTCAATTACAGTTTTTCCCGCGGATTTTGTCAGAAAAATTTGCATGAAACTTTTGAAAATATGAAAAAACATCTTGAATATTTGTAAAAATATGTTATAATATACCCAAGGTCCCTTGGGGGACATTATAAAATGAAAGGAATTAATCAAATGAAAGACATTTTTCTCGGCATCCTTGATTGGTGCATAACATCCGGTATTCGTCTTGTTCTTACTGTTGTTGTTGTCTTTGCTCTTTGGAAGGGCATTGACTTTATTCTCAACAAATTTGTTCAAAGCGAAAAGTTCAAACACCTTGATCTGACTCTCCGCAAATTCTTGAGAACATTCATCGGCTATACCCTCAAGGTATTGCTTATCGTAACAGCCGTAAACTTCATCGGCATCAACACAAGCTCCTTTGTTGCAGTTCTTGCAGCAGCGGGCGCAACAATCGGTCTTGCTCTCCAGGGCGGACTTTCCAACCTTGCAGGCGGCGTGATCCTCATTCTCATGCGTCCCTTCAAGTCAGGAGATTTCATCACAACTGCAGGAGAATCCGGAACAGTTGTTGAGATCGGATTGTTCTACACAACACTCATCACTCCCGACAACCGCAAGGTCTTCCTTCCCAACGGAAATGTTACAGGCTCTGCCATCGTAAACAACTCCTCAGAGGAAACACGCCGTTGCGACCTTACCTTTGAGCTTTCCCGCGATGTTGATATCGCAAAGGTTAAGAAGCTCCTCAAAAAGCTTGCTGACAACGACGAAAGAGTTCTTGCAGACCCCGCAAGCCGTGTTGTAATCACTTCCTACGGCAAGGGCACAATCACCTTCTCTCTCCGTGCTTGGTGTAAGAACGGTGACTATTGGGATCTCTTCTTCGATCTTCAGGAGATCGTTAAGGAAGCATTCGACATCAGCGGAATCGTAATTCCCAACAATCAGGTGGATGTTCACATGGGCGAAGAGGAATAATTCTCTGTAGCAACTAAATTCAAATCATAATAAACGCGGCTGTAAAAACCTTTATCGGTCTTTACAGCCGCTTTGCTTTTTAAGGATTACATTTTAAACAGCCTTTACTGCTATATTTACCAAAATTGAATTTCAATTATTTTTGGAAACCAAGCAGCCAATCCGCAATATCAACAATCCTTACACCCTCGTACTGATACTCATCGTGTCGAGTACGGGCAATCACCATTTTGGGATATGCATCCTTAATTTGAAGCAGAGGCGAAACCTCACGTTCAAAGGTCTTATCATCACTGATGTTGTCAGAAACCTGTATATAAATCTTCTCGTTGCGCTTGATAGCAACAAAGTCGATTTCTTTCTTGTAAAGCACACCGACATAGACCTCGTACCCTCTGCGGAGCAGTTCTATCGCAACCACGTTTTCAAGGATTCTGCCATAGTCCATGTTTTTTGTGCCGAGCTTGGCATAGCGGAAAGTATGGTCGCTCAGATAATACTTGTCGTTACTTGAAAGATACTTTTTGCCTTTAATATCATATCTGCGGACTTTATAAAAGGCAAAGGCATTGCACAAATACTGAATATACGAGCTGATGGTAACGTGGTTGACTTTTTCCTTTAAGCCACTGAAAGTATTTGTGATGTTTCGTGCCGAGGTCAGATTGGAGATATTGTCCATAAGAAAATCCACAAGTCTGTCCATCAACTGCATATTGCGGATTTTATATTTCTTGCGAATATCACGGACAATCAACGTATTGAAAACATCGGCAATGTAATCATATTTGGCTTCTTGATCTTTATACAGATAGGAGCCAGCCATGCCGCCCTCAATCATATACTTATCAACGGCAGCATACTTGTCGCTGTAGCCAAAATACTGCATATATTCGCTGAATGAGAACGGAAACACCTTGATTTCAAATGTTCTTCCTGTAAACAGCGTAGCAAGGTCAGAACTCAAAAGGAAAGCGTTCGAGCCGGTAATATAAATATCAAACTTTTCGGATGCGTGCAGACCGTTGATTGCTTTTTCAAAATCGGTACACATCTGAACTTCATCAATCAATACAAAATTTTCTTTGCCTGCCACATACTGCGAATTGATGTAGTCGTACAAAGGTCTGTATTCAAGCAGATGGTCAAACTCCGGTAAGTTGAAGTTGATCTGAATGATATTGTGGTCGGGTACATTCTGTTCGATATAGTTTTTAAATGCTTCCAGCAGCTTGGATTTGCCGCTGCGGCGAACTCCCGTGATTACCTTAATATCGGGAGTACCGATTACGTTGATAAGTTTTTCTAAATATTGATTTCGAGTAATAAGTTTCATGGCGCATCACCTCACATTAAGTATTATACCACATCTTCTTACCAATTTCAATATATTTTCAAAAATGGTAAATAGAAATTTGCAAATAGGTTTCATTTATCGACTGTCTAATAGAATTATGCCCGCAGGAATATTGTTACTCCCACGGGCAATATAATGTCAGCTTTCAAATGGTTTGTACTCAGTTACTGCCTTTAGATAGGCTTCGGGGTTGCCACGCAGACCGTATCAAAGTTAAACTCACTTGATAATAGACGTTTCATGGTAAATCCTCCGTGCTTTCAAGTGTGTAGAGATAGAAAAAGAACGATGCTAAGTCTTTCGACTCGACATCGTTCTTTTCGTAGCTGTTTTCCAATCCTGTAAGACAGATGCCGTAAAATTATGATTTTTACGGAATTACTGTCTTATCGGCACA
>SVUF01000080.1 GCA_015063395.1 Oscillospiraceae bacterium | reverse complement strand
CCCTGCATATATAAGCGCATTTCCGGATGCGGCTCGGGTACGGAATATATGGCTGTTACTCCTTGGGGAGATCTTTATCCCTGCCATCAGTTTGTAGGAGATGAAAAATATCTTCTCGGAAACATTTGGGAGGGTGTCACAAATTCCGCTATACAAAACGAGTTTGAATGCTGTAATGTATACGCACGTCCCGATTGTCACGACTGTTGGGCAAAGCTTTATTGCTCGGGTGGATGCGCCGCCAACGCCTACCACGCAACAGGCTCCGTTCGCGGTGTTTATGCCCCCGGTTGTGAGCTTTTCAAAAAGCGTATGGAATGTGCAATCGCAGTGGCAATTGTAAGAGAGCTTAAGGACAATCAATGATGACTACTCCAATTTGTGATTTTGTAAAAAAATACATATCGGATAATAAAGTAAGGCTCCATATGCCGGGACACAAGGGTAAATCCTATCTCGGCATAGAGCCTTTTGATATTACCGAAATTAAAGGGGCTGATTCCCTTTTTGAAGCTGATGGTATTATAAGAGAAAGTGAAAAAAATGCCGAAGAGCTTTTTGGATCGGGTGCTACATATTATTCCACCGAGGGCTCTTCCCTATGTATACGCACAATGGTTGCGCTTTCTAAAAAATACGCCATTACAGAACAACGAAGCTGTCATATAATTGCCGCAAGAAACGCCCACAAAACCTTTATTTCAGCCTGTGCCCTGCTTGATATTGAGGTTTCTTACATTCCCGAGGAAAACGTAAGCTCATATCTTGCCTGCGATATTTCATACGGTAAGCTTGAAGAAATGCTAAAGACTGAAAAGCCTGTGGGGGTATATGTTAACTCCGTTGATTACCTTGGAAACCTGCTTGATATACAAAAGCTGTCAGCGATCTGCCACAGATACAATACTCTCCTGATTGTAGACAATGCCCACGGAGCATATTTGAAATTTATTGATGACGGCACCTGTCGGCATCCGCTTTTCTTGGGAGCTGATCTTTGCTGTGACTCCGCTCACAAAACCCTGCCCGTTTTAACAGGAGGAGCTTATTTGCACATATCAAAAAATGCGCCCGTTTTTTTCAAAAACAATACAAAAGCCCTGATGTCACTGTTTGCCTCAACAAGCCCTTCATATCTGATTTTACAATCTCTTGATATGGCAAACTGTATTTTATCCTCAGATTATCCGAAACGGCTCTCTGCTTTCGTCAATAAAATGCAGGACATGAAATCAAAGCTTCGATTTATGGGGCTTGAGGATATTTCCTCGGAGGCGCTGAAAATCACCCTCAAAACAAAGCCCTACGGTTATACGGGCAATGAATTTGCAAATGAGCTTCGACGCAGAAACATGGAATGTGAATTCTCCGACCCCGATTTTACGGTTCTTATGTTTACACCTGACAACGATGATATTGATATGATCCTTGATAAAATTATATCAATCCCGAGAAAAAAAGCAATTGAGGAGCTTCCGCCAAAATACATTTTGCCGCGGCGTGTAATGTCTATACGGGATGCGGTTTTTGCTCCTTCAAAAACAGTTCCCGTTAAAGACGCCAAAGGGAAAATTCTGTCATCCTTAAACGTTGGATGTCCCCCCGCTGTTCCAATTGTGGTTTGCGGAGAAGAAATCACCCAAGAAGCCATAGGTCTTTTTGAATATTACGGTATAAAAACCTGTGATATAGTCATAAATGACTGAAACGCAACTTGAAGTTTACATAATAAAACCTGTAATTTATGGATTTTTCCTAAGTTTTGTTTATAATTTATATCGGTAGCTGCCAAGAATATTTTATAAGGAGATTTTGAATGACTACAGGAACGAAGCTTGCAAAATTAAGAAAAGAAAAAGGGCTGACCCAAGAACAGCTTGCAGAGATGCTCAACGTCTCAAGGCAATCCATCAGTAAATGGGAATCCGATCTTACATATCCCGAAACTGAAAAGCTCATTGCCCTCAGCCGTATTTTTGATTGCTCCATGGACTATCTTTTGAAGGATGAGGTCGATATCACTAATAATCAAAAGGAACAAAACGGACAAGACAGGGATAAAGAAAAAGAACATTTTGTTTTGTCCGTTCCCCACATTGAATGGAAAAGCCGTAAAACCATCCGCGGAATTCCCCTTTGCCACATCAATATAGGACTTGGCAGAACCGCGAAAGGTATTTTTGCCATCGGTATTGCCGCAAAAGGCGTTGTTTCCATGGGAATTCTTTCCATGGGCATATTGTCCTTGGGAGTTTTTTCTCTCGGTTTGCTTTCCCTTGGCGCATTTTGTCTTGGGCTCATCAGCGCAGGAGCAATTTCTCTTGGAGTACTGTCCTTTGGCGCCATTTGTGTCGGAGTAATTACTGTCGGAGGCATTTCCGTTGGGCTTTTCAGCTTCGGCGGTATTTCTGCAGGATATTATCTTGCCATCGGTGACCGAGCCATAGGAAAAATCGCTTTGGGTGACACAAAAATGACTTCATCGTATTTTGGCGTTTCACCCTACAGCATAGGCGACCTGAGACAAGCCGCCTATAATCTTGATCATATAGTCCCTTGGTGGCTTGATTGGGCAAAAAACATTGCCAAGGCATTTATGAATTTATAAGTTCAAAAGCGGTCGGCGGCTACGGTGGAAGCTGTCCCTAAAACAGCTCCCCTTTTTAAGCTTGTTTTATTCCAAGCTCCGCAATTTCCATAAAGTGAAAAATACCCTCCTTTAATTTCTAAAAGAGGGTGTTTTACATTTTTACTGTTTAAGAAGCTTTTTACATATCTCCTTGTCGGGTGTTACGTATGCCGCATAGTTGGTGGCATAGGTTACATATCCGGGTTTTGAAGAAGGAGGCTTTTTGATATTCTTGGCAAGAGTATAATCAACCGTAATATTTTTGCCGCCGCCTTCAGCAAGAGATGAATTTGTTGCCGCGATTATTGCCGCCTCTGTAAAATCCTCCGCGGGGGGCTCGGGCAAGCCTGCGCACACAAGCACAACATGGGATCCGGGTGCGTTTTTTACATGGAACCAATAGTCAAGCTTTTCGGCAACCTCAAAGGTCAGATAATCATTCTGAATATTGTTTTTTCCGCACAGCACTCTGTAGCCGTTGGAGGTTATATATTCCATCAGCTTGGGCTTTGATTTTTTCACCGAGCCCATTTGCTTTTTTTTCATCCTTGAGGCATAGCCTGTTTTTGAAAGCTCGTTTCTGATCTCCTCAAGCTCAACAGCTCCCGATGCACGTCCAAGTGCATCAAATACACTGTAGACATATTCAAGCTCCTTTTCAGCAATTTCGATTTGCTTTGCAAGCTCGATCTCGGCATTTTTCATTTTGGCGTATTTTTTATAATAATGCTGAGCATTCTTTACGGGTGTTTTTCTTGTGTCAAGCTCAAGTGTCACCTCTTCCATTTCTTCGGAATAATAATTGATCAAGGTAACTCTTGACTGACCCTGCTTTATAGCATAGAGATTTGCTGTTATAAGATCTGCGTACTCCTTGAATTTTTCCTTTTCTTCGCAGTCCGCAAGCTCTTTTTTCTGTATCTCGATCTTCTTTTTCAGCCTATGCTCTGCATTTGTCATGGTCTTGAATATATCCTGCGCCCGTGACCTTACCCTTTCAGCTGTGTCCCTTGTAATGAAATATTCCTCAATAAGCCTTGATGCCGACTCATAGGTGATGACCTCTGCCTTTTTGCCGTATTGCTTGATATTTACGAAAGAAAATTCTGTAAGTCTGCCATCGATCTTTACAATTGACGGGGTATAATCATTATTTTTTATTACATCAACTATCCTTGAAAACTCACTCCACAAAATATCGGAGGGAATTTCACCAACGGGTGTGTCTGTGTTCCCGCTTGACATGTATGTTATCTCCCTTGCAATCAGTGGAGAAAAACCAAAATAGCTTCTGATCAAATACTTGTCACAGGGTAGCTCTTCAAATCCATGAAGTGCGGAAATGAACCCTGTTTTTGTGACCTCAAGGGGATTTTGCTTGTCCTGCTTTGGAGGCATCTCATAGATCATGCCGCTTAAAAGCTGACGCTTTTCGCTGTCCGTAAAATCAAGGGGCTTTGCAACACCGAGAATCTTGCCGTTTTTTTCTGTCAGGATCATATTGCTGAATTTACCGATTATTTCACATATAAGCTTTTTTTCCGACACAAAGCCCATATCGTCACGGGCTTCAAATTCAATCACCAACATTCTTTCAAATTCTCTTTGATAAATGTCAATGATTTTCGCACCCATAAGATGCTTACGGAGAAGTATGCAAAATGCAGGCGGGGTTGATGGATTGTCCTTGACCTCTTGGCTTATATTGATCCTCGGACTGCCTGAAGAAGCTGATATAAGGAGCTTTAATGTTTTTCCGCCCACTCTGACAAAAATATCGGTTTCATCTCTTTCGGGCTGATGTATTTTGTCAACTCTTCCGCCGCAAAGAGTATTTTTCAGTTCATGAGTTACAAGGGCAACCATTCCAGCATCAAAAGCCATTTATCCTTCCTCCATATTGTTTGTTTTATAAGCAGTTACGGCATAAAACCTGCCAATTTCATTAAAGCCGCATTTTTTTGCAATTTTTATTGAAGCTTTATTGTAATCACTTACACAGTATGCAACCTCGTATCCCATATTAACAAGATACCTTGCAAGAGCGGCAGTGTTTGAGGCGCCGTATCCTCGTCCGCGGTATTTTGCGGCGGTGTTTACTGTGATCTCCCGCACCTTATCCGACTCGGTATCATTGACAGTTGCAACAGACACAATTTTTCCGTCCTCAATACTTACAAACGAAAGGGGCGGAATCCTGCCCGTATCCTCGGCAAATAAAACCGTCAGGTTGGGGATATCCCAAAGCTCACGAGTCATCATAACGGTTGATGGCTTGATCACGGTATCGTTGACCTGCGCTGCTTCATTTATATAGAATTTACGGTAAAACCTTGTCCTTCCGTAAGTATCCCTCAAATACGGCTTGTCCTCTAAATATTCATCAACACAGCAACACAAATACAAAAATGCTTCCTTTGAAAAATATTTACCCTCAAACTCCTTTACAAAAAATGAGATGCTTTTTTCAAGTCCTTCGTATACCTCAAAAACAAGCTCATTTTCTTCAAGATCCATTAATATGGGTACAATCCCGGGATAATCTTCGGGAAGCTCTTCGGTTTCTATACTAATTTTGATATCCTTCATCTTTAACCTCTTTTAGTATCGCTTAAATGAATAGAAAAAGCTTCGGAATGGGCAAATAAAGATCCCCATTCCGAGCGGTACGGCAAAAATGACATTTGCCGCGGTATAAAAAAGCAGATAAATTAAGCTTTTTCTGTTTTTACGATCCGATTTTTGTTGCAGTCCGTTTTTGTCATTTACTCTTGGGTATACCGAAAAAACGTCTCAAAATGGGGGCAAAAAGCTTTGGAGAATTTACAACAACTATACGCATAATGATACTCCTTTTTTATATTTGATACCATTATATGTATTATTTTATTTTTTGCCACCGTTTTCCTTCATGTCCCAAGGATGCTTGTCCTTTAAATCATTGTATATGGAAACAAAGCTGTTGTGCCTGAAAAGAGGGATCTTCCCTTCCTCAACGGCTTTAAGAACACTGCAGCCCTCTTCCTTCAAATGACGGCATTTTGTATATTTACAGCAACCGATATGGTCTCTGAACTCCCTGAACAACATGGGAAGGTCGTTGACGGTGTAAAAATCAAAATTCACAAAATCAAGCATTGAAAAGCCGGGTGTATCAGCAAGATAGCCCTTGGCGTCATCAGAGTCCATAAGCTCTGAAAGAGGATACAAATTGCTTTGTCTTGTTGTTTGCTTACCCCTTGATGTCTTTCTGCTGAGATCTCCCACATCAAGCTTTAAGCTTGGAAACAGCTTGTTTATAAGGCTTGACTTTCCAACTCCCGACGCGCCTGAAAATGCCGCGATTTTGTCCCTGTTTTCAAAAATGAAATTCTTAAGGTCCTCCATTCCTTCTCCGCTGTGGGATGATATCGGAAACACATGGAATCCGCATTTACGGTAATTTTCAGCTAATTCCATGTTTTCTTCTCTTTCAAGATCAAGCTTTGTAAGAATTATTACAGGTTCAATTCCATTGTACTCCGCAACGGTGATCAGCTTATCAAAGGTCAGAATATCCACCCTTGGATTTGCCGCAGTTGCAGTACAATACAGAATGTCAAGGTTTGCAAGAGGCGGTCTTATCAGGGAATTCTTTCTTTCTATTATCTGTGAGATCACGGGGTTTGAGTTTTCGTCCGTTTCCACAACAACTCTGTCTCCCGGCAAAAGCTTCATCCCCATATGTCTGAAATGACCTCTGGGTCTGCAGCTTATGACGTCCCCTGTTGTATCTTCTTTTACACTGTAAACTCCTGCAACATTTCCAATTACTGTGCCTGTTGTTTTTTTCTCCATCTTTTACTCCGATTCTTATAATAACATAAGCATACTTCTCGTTTTATTCAAATTATTTCAATGAAATTATATTTGTTCGCTCATCAATTTTACAAAGCATATGATACAGCGGAATTCCAAGACCGTAGCATGAAATCATCTGCCCCGCAAATACACTGACTGAATAAATTCCAAGCACTGTCCAAACACCTTCAAATCCCGCAAAGCTTGACATTCCGTAGCCATAATATAAAATAAAGGGAATGGCAATTGCATTAAGTACAACGGAAGGAACAAGCATTAAATAAACAGCTTTTTTCCCTTTTGTTTTTTTGTAGATCAGCTTTCCTAAAACTGAGGCAACAAGAGTGGTCAAAGAACCGAATATTGCATCAATAAAATTGCCCCTTATAATGTTGGAAATCAAGCATCCGACAAATAACCCGGGAACAGCTGATGGGGTAAAGCACGGCAGTACACTCAATGCCTCCGAAGCCCTCACCTGTATCGCAAGTGAGGAAAACTCCCATAAAAGCGATGTCAGCACTGCGTAGATTGCGGCAATTACTGCCGCTTGTACAGTTTTCAGTACCTTTTTGTTTTTCATATTTTACTCCTTAGTTTTGTTTTAGGTGAGGATGATCGCGAACTCACCAATTTGATATTATAATATATTTTTAAAAATCTGTCAAGTTTATATTTCCAATTATAATTAAATAAAAAACTTATCATTTTTCCGTAAATTAATCAAAATATATAGGAACACTCCTCTGCATTGGAAGTCAAAAACCTCATAAATTCGCCATTTTTGTATTTTGCTTTTCATAATTAAGCAAATTCACATAAATTAAAAAAGAATATTGACAAATTTTAGTTTATAGTATATAATTACATCAGTACGTTTTACGTATAAAATCTAAAAAGAAGGTTGGAAAAAACAATGAACAACGGTTTATCAAAAAAATACGGTCTTTTTACCGCTATTGCAATGGTTGTCGGTGTAGTTATCGGTTCGGGAATCTTTTTCAAAACCGAAGACATCCTTGTAAAAACAGGCGGTAATATACCGATCGGTCTTATGGCAATTCTGATTTGCGGTGCGATTATGATCATTTGTGCAAACACCTTTGCCGGAATGTCAATGAAATACGAAAAGGTCAACGGAATGGTTGACTATGCTGAGGTTGCCTGCGGACCCGGATATGCATACGGTATGGGTTGGTTCTTATCAGTATTTTACTATCCCTCCATCACCTCCGTTCTTGCATGGGTAAGCGCAAGATTCTTCTCAGAGCTTTGCGGCTTTGAAAACCCTGTTACCGGTGGTAATACAATGCTTATTGCAGGCTTCTTCTTGATCCTTTCTTACGCTCTTAATACCCTTTCCCCCAAGCTTGCAGGTAAATTCCAGGTATCCTCAACAGTAATTAAGCTTGTACCGTTGGTGCTTATGGCAATTGTGGGAACGATCGTTGGTATTTTCAACGGAAATATTGCCGAAGGTGTAGAGAGTATCACAAACGTTCCAAAGGATATGAGCTATGCGGAAACCTTCTTTACCGCTATCGTTGCAATGGCTTTTGCATATGAGGGCTGGATCGTTGCAACATCAATTAATGCTGAGCTTAAAAATGCTAAGAAAACCTTACCCTTGGCTCTTACTCTCGGAAGTATAATCGTCGTTGCCATCTACGCACTTTATTACATTGGAATTACAGGCGGTGCTTCCTCAGAGGAGCTTATCAAAAACGGTTCAACAGTGGCTTTCAAGAACATTTTTGGACCTGTAATCAGTAAGCTTCTTACAGCTTTCATCGTTGTTTCCTGTCTCGGAACACTTAACGGACTGATGCTTGGTGTTACAAGAGGTATGTACTCACTTGCAGCAAGAAATCTCGGCCCTGCTCCCAAGGCAATGAAAGAAATCAGCCCCTACACAGGTATGCCCCATAACTCTGCCATCTTCGGACTTTTGATTTCTGTTGTTTGGCTTGTATATTTCTACGGAGCTAACCTCGTTGAAACATCTTGGTTTGGAGCATTTACTTTCGATTCATCGGAAATTACAATCGTAACGCTTTATGCACTCTATATTCCGATTTTCCTTTCCATCGCAAGAAAAGAAAAAAGCTTCGGATTTAAACACCGTTATTTATTCCCTATTCTCTCGATTATATCCTCGGTATTCATGGTTGTTGCTGCAATCTACAAGTTCCAGACAGCAGTAATATACTACCTTATCATATTCGTTGTAGTTATGGCTATCGGATATATGTTCTATGACCCAAAAAAAGCAAAATCAATTTCCGTTGACGAAAACGGAGCAAAGAAAAAATAAATCTATAGTTTAATACTAAAAAAATAAAAGATTAGTTCCCATAGGGCTGTACCCTAAAGGACAGTTTTACCTACCGACAGAAAAAACAGAAACCGCAGATTGATTTTCTGCGGTTTTTGTGATATAATAGATGTGTGAACAGAGACATACGCTTCTATTTGCAAAATTAAAACTGAAAAAAATATTGAATAACTAATATAAATTTGACAAGGAGGGTAATTGAATGAAAAAAATATCCCAAAATTTTGTTAAGGATCCATCAAAAAAATACATTCGAAAATTTCGTATATACCCCTCTTTCGCATACAATAGTCTTGATAAATGGCTAAACAGAATGAGTAATTTAGGATTTCATTTAGTTGACAGCAACCTAATTTCTTTTCTGTTTGAATGTGAAGAACCCAAGAATAAGATTTATTTTACATATGACGCGGGAAGCGGGCGTAATGATGATGGAAAATATAGTATTCCTTTAAGGTATCCTTTTCTCGAAAAAACATATGGTGTTAAGCCTAAATATTCAAAGTTAAATAAAAATCAATCAAAAACAT
>SVUF01000079.1 GCA_015063395.1 Oscillospiraceae bacterium | reverse complement strand
TTGCATCGGGCAGAGCTTTTGAACAGATCAGAAATACAGTTGCTCATCCCGCTCTTAATGTAAAAATTTGTGCCTCACACGCGGGAATTACAGTTGGTGCTGATGGAGCAACCCATCAGTGTCTTGAGGATATAGGTATTATGCGTACAATACCCAATATGGTGATCATTAATCCTGCTGATGCTGTTGAAGCAAAGCTTGCTATAATTGAGGCGGCAAAATATAACGGACCTGTATATATGCGCTTTGGACGTTCTGCTGTGCCCGTTGTTTTTGATGAAGCAACTTATAAATTTGAAATCGGCAAGGCTTCACTTTTAGAGGATGGAACCGATGTAACGATTATAGCCTCGGGAATTACAGTAGAAATGGCATTGAAGGCAAGAAATATTCTTGCAGAAAAAGGAATCAGTGCATCGGTACTTAATATTGCAACAATTAAACCCCTTGACATTGATGCGGTTGTTGCCGAAGCTAAAAAGACAGGTGCGATTGTAACTGTTGAAGAGCATAATATCATCGGCGGTCTTGGTTCTGCTGTTGCTGAAGCACTTTCAGAACATTTCCCTGTTCCGGTTCTTCGTGTAGGAATTGAAGATAAATTTGGTACTTCGGGTGATGTTCCTGAGCTACTTCTTCATTATGGTCTTTCTCCTGATCATATTGCTGAAAAGGCTCTTGAAGCTATCGCAAAGAAAAAGTAATGCACTAAAATAATAATACGCCCTATAGGTTTTGAACCCTATGGGGCGTGTGTTTTTTTTTATTTGATTTTTTAAAAATTTATATTTTGCGTCTCAAATATTTACCTCTTCCGCACTTGGCTGTGATTACACCGTCCTTTTGGATAATTTCTCCACGGCTCATTGTAATCTTGGGCCAACCCTTAAATTTCATACCTTCATAAATTGAGAAATCACTATCTCCAAAAAGCTCGGGGGTTATTTCTTTTTCAAGTTCAAGATCAACAAGCACAAGATCAGCATCAAATCCGATGTCAATTTTACCTTTGGATTCAAGTCCGAATATTTCTGCAGCATTGGTGCTGTTTACTCGAGACAGAGTTGTCAGCGGAATATTTCTTTTATGATATCCACCGTCAAGAAGAACTGGCAGTATCATTCCCGGGCCGCCAAATCCTACGAATACATTCCAAATATCGTCACCGCGTTCATATTTTTTTGACTTGTTTACGGGCACGTTATCTGTTCCCATTGTTTTGATGCTTCCGTTTCTGATTCCATTCCAAAGAGCTTCAATATCTTCCTGTGTGTGCAAAGGAGGATTAACTTTCCCAAGAAGTCCGCAGGGAGCGTTTTCATCAAGGGTCAAATATTGGGGACAGCTCTCAAGAGTCACTTTGCTTGGAAATGCTTTTTGAATTATTTCGTACATTTTTACAGTACTTCCTGCCGCAGTGTGAACTACATACATATTTCCGTCAACAACGTGATTGAACCACATGGAATCAGCAACACAAGCGGTTTCTACAAATGTAGGACGTGTCTTGCCGAATGAGGCAAGGCTGTATTGGTCTACATTATCAGATGCTTTAAGCTCTCTTTCAAGTGCTCTGAAAACATCGGGATCCTCACAGTGTACACAAAGTAGAAGCTTTGGAGAAATTTCGCGAAGTTTTTTTAATATGAAATATAAATCTGCTTTATCTAAAGTAAGGGCTTCTTCTTTGGGAATGTCATAGAAAATATGAGCTATGTCCTGTTTGTCAAAGAAGAACTTAAAAGATGTAATACCAAGCTCACTTATAAAACCTTCAAGCTGTTCAAGATGAATTTTAGCACAAAGACCAAGGGAAATGGCAAAGTCAATGAGGCTGTTTTCCTCTCCATCTTGAATTGCTTCTTTTACAGTTTCAAAATAGTTTCCCTTTCCTCTGTGATAATTGATCAGTGTTGTAACTCCTCCGATTGCCTGTCTTGGTGTATCATTGCGGAAGGCATCTCCGAGAGGCTTGTAGAGCCCGATGTGCATGTGAGGGTCAATTGTACCCGGCATAACATAAAGGCCTTCAGCATCAATTATTTCGGCATCATTTGAAGTATATTCACTGCAGTCATATATAGCAGAGATCTTTTCACCGTCGATCAATATATCAGCCCTTTTTACTTCATCTACAAACACAACGTTTCCGTTTTTAATAAGCTTTTTCACTTTCCTTCGCCATCCTTTTTAAGAGAATAAAAATATTCCTTTACATAATCACTCATAACAACATCTCCGTATTTCATCCACACATCAAGAAGCGCAGCTTTATGTGAGATCGTAATACGGTCAAAAAGGCAGTCTTCAACATATCCAAGATTATAGTTTCTTGTAACTGCATCAACGGCAGTTGCTCTGCAACAACCGCTTGTAGAACCGCCAACAATGATTAATGTATCAATTCCGAGCTTTATGAGATAGCTTTGGAGCGGTGTACCATAAAAAGCACTTGCATAGCTTTTTGGAATGATCATTTCTGTCGGAAGGGGCTTTACGCAGTCAAGAAGCTCCGCTTCCGGTGCACCGTCTATATATTTGGTTTGGTTTCTTTTGGTTTTTGTTGCGAAGCTGTCAAAAAGATTTGTAGCATTCTGAACGTTTCTTGTATAGAAGATCGGAACATTACATTCTCTTGCAACGTCTCGCAGAGAAAGAATTTTTTCAACGCCGCGCCAACAAGCTTCACCGCCGCCTGACGGCCATTCATCAAGTTGTTCGGCAATAGGTTTATCAGCACCTATATAATTGGGCTGAAGATCAATTATTAAAAGAAGAGGTTTTTTTCCAAATCCTCTCGGCTGACCGTAGTGTCCTTTTTCAATTACCGCTCTGTCATCATCTGTGAGCATGTCTTCCCAAATGTGCATGTTATGTACCTCCAAATAAATTTTACATACCAAGATATGCTTTTCTTACATTATTATCGTTTTTGATTTCCTCGGCAGTTCCTTCAAGAACCACACTTCCCTGCTGTATTACGTAAGCTCTGTCAGCAAGACTTAGAACATCTTCAATATTTTGTTCTGAAATGAGAACGGATACTCCTGTTTTTTTTATGGAATTAATTATTTCAAATACATTTTCAGTCATGATGGGAGATAACCCAATAGATGGCTCGTCAAGAATCAGTATTTTGGGATTAGCCATGAGTCCTCTTCCGATGGCAACCATCTGCTGTTGACCGCCGCTTAAGTTTCCGGCGGGCTTTTTCTCCATGTTTATTAACTCCGGAAACAAAGAATAGACATATTCAAGATTTTTTTTGCGATCTTTTCTCGCTCTTTTACTATATGCCCCCATTTCAAGATTTTCCTTGACTGTCATTTTCGAAAAAAGCTTTCTTCCTTCGGGAACCTGGATTATACCAAGCTCTGTTGCTTTGTCACTGGAATAATCTGTGATATCTGTGCCATCAAAGATAATTTTGCCTGAATTTGTTTTTATAAGTCTTGAAATCGCAGCTACAAGGGTTGTTTTCCCTGCGCCGTTTGCTCCGAGCAATGATACAGTTTCACCATAATTAACCTTCATTGAAATATCGTGAATAATTTTCATGTTACCGTAACCGGCATATAAATTTTTAACTTCAAGCATTGATTCCACCTCTTTTTCCGAGATAACTGCTGATAACACGCGGATTTTGCACAACATCGTTTGGAATTCCTGAGGCTATCAAGCTTCCTCTGTCAAGAACATAAATTCGATCGGACAACGCCATAAGAGCTGTCATTATGTGTTCGATCATCAATACCGTAACTCCGCTTGAACGGATTTTTTTTATAAGCTCAACCACCTCCAAGGATTCCGCAGGTGTCAGACCTGCCATAACCTCGTCAAGAAGTAAAAGCTGAGGCTTTGTTGCAAGTGCTCTTGCAAGCTCCAATCGGCGCTGATCTCCTGTATTAAGCTCCTTTGCACAAATGTCCTTCTTTGATAAAAGACCGGTGAATTCAATACTTTCTCTTGCAACGCTTTCAGCCAAACTTTTACTTTTTATTTTGGAAAATGCTCCGATCATTGCATTTTCAAGAACTGTAAGATCTCCAAAGGGCTTTGCAATTTGAAATGTTCTTGCAATTCCCAAACGACATATCTTATATGCGGGAAGACTTTCTATTCTTTTGCCGTCAAAGTATATTTTTCCGCTGTCAGCTTTATAGTAGCCCGTCAAACAGTTGAAGAAGGTTGTTTTTCCGGCACCGTTTGCTCCGATCAGTCCAATAAATTCACCTTTATTTATCTTTATAGACACGTTGTCCACGGCTTTATTGCCTGCAAAGGATTTTGTAATATTTTCAGCAACAAATAAACTCATTTTAAAATCCCCTTTCTCTTGGCAATAACTTTACGTATAAGTCCTGTTATTCCTTCGGGACAGAAAAGAACAAATACTACAATTAAAACACCGTATAGGATCATATTCAGTCCTCCGACACCCTCAAACAATGAGTTGCATATTTCTTGTAAAGGAACAATAACCAATGCGCCGAGAAGAGGACCAAAAGCGGTACCTGAACCGCCAATAATACAAGGAACTATCGCTCTGACTGATATATCCGATTCAAATACAACTGTAGGATCTATAAATCCGTAGTATTGAGCGTAAAAAGTACCTGCTGCTGCTGCAATTGAAGCACTGATTGCCATTGCAAGAAGCTGGTTTCCAAGAACATTTACACCGAGAGCTCCTGCAGCATTTATATTTGTTTTAATCGCTATCAAGTTTAGACCGAATCTGTTTTTGCTCAAAAAATAAATGAATACAGTTGCAAGTATAACAAGAATCAGTATTACAAAGTAATAGCTTTCATACTTTGTAAATTCGTACATCCATATGTTATCCTCTAAAGGTAGCTTCAAAAGAATCCCCATGGCACCGCCAAAGGTGGGCAAATTATTAAAAAGAACTCTGAAAAGCTCAGCAAATGCAAGAGTTACAAGAGCAAAGAAGTCACCTCTTAGCTTATATCTGAAGGACAAATATCCAATTATAATTCCTACAAATGCTGCGACAAGCATACCGCAGATCATTCCCAACCAAGGGCTTATATCAAATGTAGTATACAGGTATGTTGATGTATAAGCACCAAGACCAAAAAAAGTGGCATGTCCAAAGGAAAACTGACCTGCATAACCGCTCATCAAATTCCAGCTCTGACCAAGCAAAGCTGTGATCATGAGTGAAATTATAATGCTGTAAATATATCTGTTAACCGTAAACGGAACGAAAATCAGCAAAACGAGTGTAATAATTGATATAATCATTAAAATAAGACTTTTGTTTTTCATAAGCTTATTCACGTCGGTTTCTCCTTTCGAATAGACCTGTAGGCTTTATAAAAAGAACGAGCACAAATACGATATATACAACAAAATCGCTCCAGCTTCCTCCAAGATAATATCCTGTGAGCATTTCAACAACTCCAACGATAAGTCCTGAAATTAAAGCCCCCCATAAATTTCCCATTCCTCCAAGAACGGCAATTACAAAACACTTTAATTGAAATGTCTCGCCAATCGTTGGATAAATGCTGAGTACGGGTGTTAAAAGAGCTCCTGCAATTCCGGTACATAAGGCTCCGATTCCGAAAGCGATTGCGCCTGTGCGGTTAACTACAATACCCATCAAACGTGCGCCGTCACGTTCTTGGCTTGTGGCACGGATCGCTTTTCCAATAAATGTGCGGTATAGCAGAAGATAAATAAGTGCAGTTACTACAAGGGCAACTAAAAATGCGATCAGTTTTGCGGGGTTAACTGTAAGCTTTCCGATTCTGATTGCAGTTGATAGAGATTCTACATTCAGTGTTTTGTAATTAGGTGTAAAAATTGCAAGAATTGTATTTTCAAGTATATAGGCAACTCCCAATGTAAGCAGCAATTGATTGTGGGCGGGAGCATTTGATATTCTTGTAATCAAAAATCTTTGTAAAAGATAACCTACAATAAATAATGCAAGTATGGACACGGGAAGTGCGATATACGGGCTTACTCCAAAATGAGTTGAAATTGAATAAACAACATACATACCCATTGTCATCATAGCTCCGTGAGCGAAGTTTGTAATCTTCATCACACCGAAAATGAGAGAAAGTCCAAGGGCTGCAAGAGCATATACTCCCCCCATCAAAACACCGTCAAATAATGCTTGAAAAACTTGAAAGTTCATTCTTCATTCTCCTTCATTGGAATATAATCGCTTTCAGCATATTCGAGAGGATAAACTATGACCTGATTTCCCTTTTGAATTTGAATCAGAACCCCTGCTGAGTCAATTCCCTCTCCTGTACTATCAAATTTGATTGTGGGCTGTGGTAATACATGATCGCTGATGCAACAGCTTGACAGCGAATCTCTTAGATTTTCGGGCTCATAAACATCTGTGCGTTTAAGAGCATCTGCGATCACCATAATAGACTCATAGCCGTAAACGGCAGCAACAGGCATTTCTTCACCAAAACGGAGGCGATATTCTGAAAGAAGCTCTTTTGTTTCTTCGCTGTTTGTATTGTAGCGATAATTTATATCAAGGTAACCGTCAAGCTTATCTCCGTATATGTCGGTTAGTTTTGCATCGGAAATCGCGCCGTTTGCAACACCGATTATTGTATCAAATTTAATTCCTCGGTCTTGAATTTCTTTAACAAGCATTGCTTGGTCAGAATAGTATCCTATTGGAATCAAAACATCGGGGTCAAGTCCTGCAAGCCTTGTGACCTCTGCGCTGAGAGTTGAAGTTGATGCTGAATAGGAAATTGAACCTACGATCTCAAGACCGGTTTTTTCAATGTTTTTTGTAATAAAGTCAACAATACCTGTTCCGTAGTTTGAATCTTCATAAATAAATGCTACGGTTTTCATATCCTCTGTTTTGATAAAATCAAAATATTCAATAAAGTTTTTACTGAAAACCTCAGTGTTGGGCTGAATTCTGAAAGAATATTTATATCCGTTTTTCAAAAGCGAGGAGCTTGCCGCAACAGTTACAACAAAAGGAACTCTCGCCTTTTCTGCTTCTCTGGAAACTATTTGGGCAGAGCTGCTTGTGTATGCCCCTGTTAAAGCAATTACATTTTTATTTATAAGCTTTTGTGCAGCGCTTGAGGCTCCATAAACCGTTCCAAGACTGTCAGCGACAACAAGCTCAAGCATTTTTCCGTTAATACCGCCTTCCTTGTTGATTTTGTCAATGGCGATTTGCTGGGTATTTACAAGAGCCTGTCCTTCATAAGCCATGCCTCCTGTCAACGGGTGCACAGAACCGATCTTTATGGTATCCGTTTCTGTGCTGCTGCATGAAACAAGACATGAGAAGCACAAAAGTATAATCAAAACGGTACAAAGTAAATTTTTCATATTTTCTCCATCTAAAGCTTTCATTTATAATACTATTATACTACATTTTATTAATAAAGTCAATTACGATTCACATTTGAAACAAGTTGATTTTGGTATATTTATTATAAAACAACTATTTGTGTATAATCGAATAATTATAATTTATAAAACCGTATATAATTATTTCATAAAAATAAAATGACTTATTGTCCGTATAATTGAAAAATAAGTCATTATTTTTTATATAATATTTATTCCACACTTTTCAGTGCTTCTGCGGGGTTGATTTTCTCAATTTTTCTATACAGTATGATATCTACAAAGACAAGAAAAACGACTGTCAGAATTGCGGAGATTATAAATGAAGAAGTGTGTATCACTGTATCAAAGCTTACAAAATCGATTTTGATTTGTGCCATAACAAAGCTGTGCAGTAATATTCCAAGGGGAATTCCGAACAATATTCCTGCCATGCTTTGAATTGCAGTTTCGCGAAAAACATACAAAGCACTTTCGGATTTTTTGAAGCCAAGGACCTTCAATGTTGCAATTTCCCGAATTCTTTCGGAAATATTGAGGTTTGTTAGATTGTAAATTACTATAAACGCTAAGGCTCCTGCACATATACACACAAGATAAACGATGAGATTGAGACAGCTGAGCATATCATCAAGGCTTTTTCTTGTATCGCTGTTTATACCGAGGGCTATTACATTTTCATGCGAGGCGCTTTCTGCAGCAACAGCATGAAGGTCTGAATCCTCCTTTACATTTGCACATATTCGATTATATAGGCAAACTCCTGCATTTTGAGCGCTGTATGTTGCCTTAGAAACATAAATATAGTTGCTAACGTGATTGTCACAAATATCTGCAATCTTAAAGTTAAACTGCTTCATTGAAGAGCTTGTAAGGTTTACTGTATCACCAACCTTAATCCCAAAGGCGTCAGCAATTGCCCTTGAAATTACTGCCTCCCCTTTTTGAGGAATTGGAATTTCACGCTCGTTGTCCTTCAAAAATATGAAATCAGAAATATTGTCTGAAGACGGAACATTCAGGTTGATCTGTTTTGTTACGCCGTTTTTTTCAATGGTCAACGTCTCCTCGTATAAAAACAGCATGTTTTTTATTTCAAAGGACGAATCATCTTTGAATTCTTCTGCTTCTTCATCGTCAATTGGGTTCTTCAGTGAAAGAATATAGTCATAAGACATTATTTTATTAAATTGTTCGTCTACTATTCCTGAAATTGAATCATCGATTCCAAACCCGGTGATGAGCAAAGCTGTACAGCCTGCAATTCCGAGAATCATCATAACAAGACGGCTTTTATATTTGAATGTATTTCTGATTGATATCTTTCCAAAAAATCCGAGGCAGTTTTTTAAAAGCGGAATTCTCTCCAACAAGCTTCTGTTTCCGCCAAGAAGGTCCCTTGGACGTATCAATGAAGCCGGTGTTTCCTTTAACATTTTGTTGCAGGAAACAAGGGTTACTCCAACAGAGCAAACAAGGGAAACAACAAGTGAAATAAGCAATAGCGGAACACTGAACAAAACATTTAACGGCGCAAAACCGTAAAGTATTTTGTAAACCTCCCAAATAATAGTTGGAATAGCATATGATCCTACAAAAAATCCAAAAAAACATCCAAGCAAGGAAGATGATCCTGCATAAAGAATATATATTAATCTGATTTCTTTTGTTGCAAATCCCAAGGCTTTCAGAGTTCCGATTTTTCCTCTTTCTTCGTTTACCATTCTTGACATTGTGGTATTACATACAAGAGCGGCAACAAGAAAGAAAAATACAGGAAACACTGTTGAAATTGCAAGAACAATTGCAGTATCATTTTCAAAAGAAACATATCCAACATTTGTATTTCTTGCTAAAACATAAAGCTGTGGGGCTTCAATTGAATTTAATTCTTCTTGGGCAGAATCAAGCTGTGACCTCGCATCGTCAAGAGCTTTTTTTCCGTCCTCAAGATTTTTT
>SVUF01000078.1 GCA_015063395.1 Oscillospiraceae bacterium | reverse complement strand
ATCGTGAAAAAACCGTCAGGCGCCATCTTTGTCTGACACCCGACGGAGGATCTATATTAATTGAGAGGACAGTGAGATTATCCACTCAAACTTCCATTTTTTTAAACTTTCGGCTGTCACTGCCCTGCTCGCTTTCCTTTCCTAATTTTAGAATATGAAAAATTAACAAAACTGACACCACACATTTTATAAAAGGATGATAAAACTATGGACACTAAAACAATTAAAATTTCACCCTCAATTCTTTCATGCGATTTTTCACATCTTGCAGATGAAATCAAACGTACCGCCGATGCGGGAGCTGATATGATCCATATTGACGTTATGGACGGAGCTTTTGTTCCAAATATCACTTTTGGCGCACCCGTTGTTAAGTCATTCAGAAAATACACCGATATTATTTTTGATGTTCATCTTATGATAAACGAGCCTCTTCGTTTTATTGATGATTTTGCAGGAGCAGGTGCTGATATTATAACTATACACATCGAAAGCTGTAACAACGTAAAAGAAACCCTTGAATATATAAGATCAAAAGGAATCAAATCGGGTCTGTCAATAAAACCAAAAACAGATCCTGAAAGTCTCCGTAAATATCTTCCCTACACTGACATGATCCTTGTTATGTCCGTTGAGCCTGGTTTTGGAGGTCAGGGATTTATTCCCGAGACTCTTGACAATATGAAATATGTCTCAACTATGCTGAAGGAAGAGGGATATGATATTCCCATTGAAGTAGATGGCGGCATAAGCGAAAAAAATGCAGACATTGTAGCCGCAACCGGTGTTACAATATTTGTTGCAGGATCTGCGGTTTATAAAAAACCCGATATACAAAAAGCAATTGAAGATATAAGAGAAAGTGCTATAAAAGGATCAAAGAATTAATTAATCAGGAGATTTTATGGGCAAAATTGAAAATTCTTCAGATAGACTTCAAAGCGCGAATGCTACATATTATATTCTCACCCCATATAAAGCCGTCTTACTTAAAGCCTTTAAAATAACACTTATTGTTTCTTTAGCCTATGTTTTTTCTGCAAATACCTTGCTTTTATGCATTATGGTTCCAATATACGTTCTATGTATTTATATGTACCATAAGTTATGGTTAATTTGTAAAAAACATTGTTTTAAGCCTCTACCCTTTGTATTTTGTATTTTGATTCTTAATGTGCCTTTTATTATTATCTCTTTTTATATAAGATTATTATTTCATTTTATCGTCGAGCATTTATAGGAGTTTTTATGGAAAATTCTTTCTTTTCTTTGATTTATAAAAACAAGAAGCAACAAGAGCTCATATCCTTTTCCTCTGTTAACAATGCAGTTAAACAGCTTGATGCCTCTTGGCTTTTATGCTCCCACAAAAATAATTGGCTGAACTATATAACCGATGATATAGAAACAATACAATACCGTGAGGAAGCGTTCGCTGATATAATGAAATGCCCTGAGCTTAGCGAATTATGTAATCAATGTATAGAAAAGTTATCGGCAATCGACTCATTAAAAAGACTTAAAGAGGGTCAAAAAACAAATGAAACCATGCTGTATTCAATCAAAGAGGTTGAGTTATACATTGACTTTATTGATTTGCTATATATTTCACTTTCCAAAATACATGACAGCATTCAATCTGAAGCATTCAAAAATCTGTATGATAGAGTTCTTAAAGAAATTAATAGCCGTGAATACATTGCTTTAAAAGAAGGCGTTTCGGTTTTATCACATAAAATCAGTGGAATCAAAAGCTTAACTGTGGGAATAAATCTTGATGCTAATTTAACACCCTATGAATCCGGTATTGTTTCAGTTAATGAAGATTATTTTCATTCAGGGGATCTTATAAGCCGATTCATGCGATTAGAAAAAAAAGACGAAATGACCACTCTTGCTCCTTTATACATAACTCAAAAGTTATTCACTTCAAGGGAATCCGATGCGTTGAATATCTCTGTAAACGATGCTCTCAAGAAAATCGTTTCATCAGGATTGCGTGGCTGGGATTCAATGCTAAAAAAATATTTCAACATGAATACAGCGCCTTGGTTAAACCTTTATCCTGAATTTTTATATTTGTCAATTGGATCGGAAATTATCAGAAAACTAAAACAATACAACCTTCCACTATGTACTCCGATTGCAAAATCAAAGGAAGAAAAATGTTTTTTGGCAAAGGGGCTTTACAATCCTGCTCTTGCCGAAAAAATAAAATCAAAAGATTCCTCTGCAAATATCATCGACAATGATTTTTCATTTGATAAAGACGGAATGATATATATTCTTACAGGTCCGAACAGAGGTGGAAAATCAGTTGTGCTATGCGCAGTAGGAATTGCTCAAATAATGTTTCAGCTCGGTTTGCCGGTTGCCGCTAAATCAGCAGAAATAAGTCCTGTAGATTGTATTTATACTCATTTTGCCACTTTTTCAGACTCAACTATTGGAAAAGGAAGGCTCGGTGAAGAATGCGACCGCTTAAAAGATATGTTTGCTTCCCTCAACAAATACAGTCTTGTACTTATGGATGAAACACTGTCTTCTACGGATTCATATGAGGCGTCTGTTATTGGATATGAGCTTCTTGCAGCCATGTCATCTTTCGGTTGCAGAGGAATATTTGCTACCCATATACATGAGCTCGCATTTAAGAAGGACGATCTTAATAGTTTGCCATCCTGTAATTCTCGCATTGACACTCTGGTTGCAGGTATAAATAACGGAAAAAGGACATATAAAATTATTCGTACTGCTCCCGACGGCAAAAGCTATGCAAGGGATATTGCCCAAAGATACGGTTTATCATTTGAAAGCTTAGTAAATAATAAAAATAATTAAAACAAAAAAGAGAGATGCGGTTCTCTCTTTTTTATTTGACTTAAAAATAATATTTTAAAACTTATTACGTCTGTTTTTTTCAGGTGGGTGAAATCCGTCTATGTTTCCATTTTGTATTGCAGTAAATATACGGTGGCGGAAGCCTTCATTATCAGCTTCTATACTGTCAATAAGCTTTTTTACATCCTCTCTCTTGGTGTGCTTATCCTCGGGACAAGTCGACTTTACAATTGGTATATCGTTTGTTTTCATAAAGTATTTGATATCACTTTCTTTGGCATATATCATGGGTCTGATCATGGATATCTGACGGTTTGAAAGATACGTTATAGGTGAAAAGCAACCGATTCTGCCTTCATAAATAAGATTTAACATGAAAGTATCAATTACATCATCAAAATGATGACCGAGAGCAAGCTTGTTGCATCCTGCGTTTACCGCCGCATTATGAAGCGCACCTCTTCGCATATTAGCACAAAGTGAACATGGATTGGATTCCTTGCGAATATCAAAAACAACTTGGGCTATATTTGTTTTTTCTATTATATATTCTATACCCATTTCTTTAAAAAAATCAACAAGAGGACCGAAATCCATTCCCTCAAATCCTGTATCAACAGTAATTGCAACGATCTCAAAGTATTTAGGGTAAAATCTTCTAAGCTCATTCATAATACAAACAAGTGCCATACTGTCCTTGCCGCCTGAAATGCCGACAGCAATTCGATCCCCGTCCTGTATCATTTCATAATCGTCTACAGCACGCCTCAAAAAGCTGAGAAGACGTCTTGCTCTTTCAAAATTCATATTTTTCACCGTAATATTTATAAAAATTTTTAATTTTTTTCAAGTTTACTATATACAAATTCAAAAAATTGTGTTATACTAAAATAGTAAACAGTTGTAAATCCTCTGTTTATTGATCTGCGTCCAGCCGACAGTACGATGACAGATCAAAAATCTTAATGACATCTGTCGGAGAACGGAGCAGTTATGAACAACGGAAAGAACTTTTTCAAATCATTAATCACATTCGTCGGTGTGGTAACAACACTTGCAGCTATCGCGGCGGCTATATGCGTTCTTTATAAGAAATACAAAGAAAGCCTTGCAAAGTTCAACGAAAGCACTGCTGAATGCACCGAAGACTGTGCTGATTGCGAAAATACCTGCGGCGTAGACGAAGCAGCTGTTGAAGTTACTTGCGATTATGCTGAAGAAGCAGAAGAAGTTGCTGAATAATCAAATTCTTCTATAAAATTCTCCCCTTTTGGGGAGATTTTTTATTTTATAGAAGGTGAACTGTTTTTACTTAGAAATTAAGCCTGAGACAAATTATTATAAACATCAGTCTTCCGCACGCTTATCAAGTATTTCTCTGTAATGGCGGTAGAAGCTCTCATAATTGCCGTTATCAAGTGCCTGCCTGATCTTTTCCATAAGCTCATTATAAAAATAGAGATTGTGGAGAACTGCAAGACGCATTCCAAGCATTTCACGGGATTTGAAAAGATGACGGACATATGCTCTTGAATAATTTCGGCAAGCGGGACAACCGCAGTTCTCATCAAAGGGACGCGGGTCTGCCATATATTTCTCATTCATGAGATTCATCTTTCCGTTCCATGTGAAAAGATTTCCGTGACGGGCATTACGTGAAGGCATTACACAGTCAAAGAAGTCGACACCTCTGTAAACAGCTTCAAGAATGTTCAACGGAGTTCCAACGCCCATAAGATATCTGGGCTTGTTAACGGGCATGTGGGGTTCAACAGCTTCAATGGTCTCATACATTTCCTCTGCAGTTTCTCCAACAGCAAGTCCTCCGATTGCAAATCCGTTCAAAGGTAGCTCTGCAATTCTTTGCATATGGTCAATACGAAGATCCATATAGGTGCTACCTTGATTTATACCGAAAAGCATCTGATTTTTATTTATAGTTTCCGGCAGTGAATTAAGACGATTCATTTCCGCAATACATCTTTCAAGCCATCTGTATGTTCTGTCGCAGGAATTCTTTACGTACTTATATTCCGCAGGATTCTCTATGCATTCATCAAACGCCATGGCGATTGTGGAAGCAAGATTTGACTGAATCTGCATACTTTCCTCGGGGCCCATGAATATGCGTTTGCCGTCAATATGGGATGCAAAATATACACCTTCTTCTTTAATTCTACGAAGCTTTGCAAGTGAAAAAACCTGAAATCCGCCGCTGTCCGTAAGCACGGGCTTATCCCATTTGAAAAATTTATGTATACCGCCAAGCTGTGCAATCAGTTTATCTCCGGGTCTGATATGAAGGTGATACGTATTTGAAAGCTCAACCTGACATTTTATTTCGTGAAGATCCTCTGTTGAAATACCACCTCTGATTGCGGCGCAGGTTCCAACGTTCATAAACACGGGGGTTTGAATGTCACCGTGTACAGTATGGAAAACTCCTCTTCTTGCTTTTTTTTCGGTTTTAATTAAATCAAACATATTTACGTCCTCTTAAATTTGTGTTCTATTGTACTCTGTGCAAGCTCAAACATGACGGGTCTGCCATGTGGGCAATATCTTATTTTTGGATTGGATAAAAGAGTGTCGATTATATATCTCATATGCTCCTCTCCATCAATTCTGCCGCCCTTCATTGCCGCCTTGCAGGAAGCTTGATACAGCGATTTTTCAAAATAATTACCTCTTGATATTCCAACAGATCCCGTGCCAGTGGAAAGTCTTGAGAGTATATCGGAAAACAAGTCAACAGCTGCGTCCTCATCAATCCCTCCGGGAAGTGCCAACAACGAAACAGCCCCAAGAGCATAATCAATTTCAAAATCAAACCCTGCTTCCTTGATTTCATCGCCAAAGCTTTCACATGCGGATATCTCTTCCTTGGAAAAATCAAGTCTGATGGGCAAAAGTAAAATTTGCATATGCTTTTCCGAATTCTCGCGGTTTGCCTGCATTTGCTCAAATATAATTCTCTCATGAGCCGCATGCTTGTCAATGATCATCATTTTATCTTCATATTCTATAATAATGTAAGTATTGAAAACCACACCAAGATATTTATAAAGCGGTTTTTCCTGCCTTATTGAACAAGACTCATTGTTTAATAATGCTTTTTCATTTACATGAGAAATAGGAGCACGGTCGTTTTCTGTTTTGTCAAATACAGCTTTTGGTTCATAGGTCTTGATTTGAAGATCATTTATTGTTGAGTCGTCGGACTCATTTTTGATACCTTTAACCAAAGATGCCTTTGAAGTATTTTCGGAGGTTAAAGTGTTATTATTACTTTCAAAATAAGCAACTTGTTTTTTGTTGATTTCTTGACCTTCCACATCTACAAAGCTGTCGGACGTTTCAGATTTTGTAATATCTCTTTTAGTGACATCATCATATGGAACGGTGTCAACACCTTTTTTTACGTCCATAGCGGCATTTTCAAGAGACACCTGAACGGGTGATTCCTTGCCCTCAAGACGATCGTATACGGGAACAAAGGAATTATATGTTCCATATGCCTTTGGCGGAATTCCGCTGCGCTCAAAAAGCATTTCGTTTCTTGAGGAATCATTGGACACCGCGTTTTTAACAGCGCAATAAATCGCTTCAAAAACAGCTCTTTCGTTTGAAAATTTGATCTCAAGCTTTGTAGGGTGAACGTTGACATCTACAAAAGCGGGGTGAATATCTATAAACAATATACAGCATGGAAATTTTTCGCTTTCAATATAGCTTGAAAAAGCCTGTTCAAGCGCCGCAGAAGCAGTCCTGCTCTTTATATACCTTGAGTTTATAAAGAAATTTTGGAAGTTTCGGTTTGCTCTGACATTGTCGGGTCTTCCAATATAACCCCGAACCGATATTCCCTCGCTCATGGAATCCACTTCAATGAGCTTTTTGGCAAAATCCCGTCCGAATATGGAGTATACTGTATTATAAAGCTTTCCGTCGCCGTTTGTCATCAGCTTTTGAACATTATCTGAAATGAATTTTATTGATACATCGGGCACTGACAATGCAATTTTTTCAATTACAGCGGCAACAGCCATTCCTTCAGATCTGTCATTTTTCAAAAACTTTCTTCTTGCAGGAATATTTGCAAACAGCTGTTCAACTATAATGGTAGTTCCCTTTTTACAGCCTGCCTCAACAACCTCCTTGACAACACCGCCTTCGCTGACCACAAGAGTTCCCATTCCGTCTCCCTCGCGACGTGTCATTATTCTTAGCTTGGATACGGAGGAAATCGCCGCAAGAGCTTCTCCGCGAAAGCCAAGAGTCATAATGGCGTCAAGATCTGAGGCTGTTGCAATCTTACTTGTTGCATGACGGGAAAGACACAGAACAGCATCATCCTCAGACATTCCGCAGCCATTATCAGAAACACGCATAAATGATACTCCGCCGTTTTTGATCTCAACAGTAATTTCGGTAGCGCCTGCGTCTATTGAATTTTCCATTAGCTCCTTGATTACAGAAGCGGGTCTATCAACAACTTCACCTGCAGCAATCAGATTGGCTATTGATATATCAAGCTGATTAATAATTCCCATTACTTTAACATCTGTTTGAGCTGATACACAAGATTCAGCGCTTCAATTGGTGTCAGTGTATCAACATCAGTTTCCTTTATGCGTTTTGTTACTTCCTGTCCAAACAGATCATCAATGGAAATATTTATATCCTCCGTTTGATCTGTTTTGTTATTTTTTGAGCCAACCTTGTCGGGAGATACCTCTTCAATTGATTTCAGCACTTCCTTGGCTCTTTTGATTATTTCTGTGGGAACGCCTGCAAGCTTGGCAACTTCAATTCCAAAGCTATCATCGGCTGCCCCTTTTACTATTTTGCGCAGGAATGTGATATCCTCGCCCTTTTTCTTTGCAACTATATGATAATTTACAACACCCTCAATTTCATTTTCCATTGAAGTTATTTCATGATAATGAGTTGCAAAAAGAGTTTTGGCGCCGATCTTTTTTCCTGCGGTATATTCAGCAACCGCCCTTGCAATGCTCATTCCGTCATAGGTGCTTGTTCCTCTGCCGATCTCATCATATATGATCAAGCTTCTTTTGGTTGCGTTTTTCAGTATGTATGCAACCTCAGTCATTTCAAGCATAAAGGTGGACTGACCTGAGGCAAGATCATCGGACGCGCCTACACGGGTAAAGATTTTATCGACTATTCCAATTCTCGCTTCATATGCAGGAACAAATGATCCGATCTGCGCCATTAGTGTTATGAGGGCGGTTTGACGCATAAATGTAGATTTACCTGCCATATTCGGTCCTGTAATTATTACAAGACGGTTATTCCTTGTGTCAAGAAATGTATCGTTGGGTACAAAAAATCCGTCTTTTACAAATCTTTCAACAACAGGATGTCTGCCCTCTTTAATGTCAATTATGTCATCACAGGTGATTTCGGGACGAACATAACCGTTTTCCGTTGCAACAGTTGCAAATGATAAGAACATGTCTAAATTTGCAAGAGCGCTTACAGATGCGGAAATTCGCTCTGCTTCTCGGGATATTTTATCACAAATTTCTCTGAAAAGCTCATATTCAAGAGTATTGATCTTGTCATCAGCCGAAAGAATTGTATCTTCAAGATCCTTAAGCTCCGCTGTTATATACCTTTCTCCGTTTGCAAGAGTCTGTTTTCTGATATAATAATTGGGAACCTGATCCTTATAAGATTTTGATATTTCGATATAATATCCAAACACTCTGTTAAATCCGATCTTCAAGGTCTTTACACCTGTTTTTTCACGTTCATCGGATTCAATTTTATCCAAAAAAGCTTTGGCGTTCTTTTTAACGGATCGCAGCTTATCAAGCTCCTCTGAATAACCATCGGCAATAAAATCCCCTTCTCGAACAGAAAATGGCGGTTTATCGGAAATTGATGTGGAAATGAGACTGACAATATCATCAAGACTGTCTGTTTTATCCCGAATATCCGAAAGCGCCGCGGATTTCACGCACTGTAAAAGCTGCTTTATTTTTGGAATTACCGTAAGTGTATCATGAATGGCGCGAAGATCCCGTCCGTTTGCAGTACCGTATGTAATTTTCGGCATAAGTCGCTCAAGGTCAAAAACCTGTTTGAGACATTCTGCAATCTCGTCCCTTAAAATAAAATCGGAAACAAGCTCCTCTACCGCATCCTGTCTATAAATAATCGCCCGTTGGTTAATGAGGGGCATTTCAATGCTTCTCCTGAGAAGTCTTGCTCCCGGAGAAGTTTTTGTCCTGTCAAGGACACCAAGCAAAGTTCCTTTCTTGTTGCTTCTGTCCCTCATGGTTTCGCAAAGCTCAAGGTTTCTTCTTGTATTTGCATCGATCTTCAAATACTGTGAGTCACCGTACACATCAAATTTCTTAACCTCAAAGCTTACCGTTATAAGATTTGTGTCGATATATGATATAAGTGCGCCTGTTGCTGAATATATGGGGCTGAATTCATCGACGAAAAACAGGGATGACAGATCAACGGAAGAAAGTCTTGTCCTTGCAATATTTCTATCAAAGATCTCATCTTCCTGAACACAAAATGACGCTCTGAGCCTATCTTTAATATAGTCATTGAGTTTGCTGTATTTCTCAATATCAACGTTCGATATAACCTCAATCGGTGAATAAACAGAAAGCTCATTAATGACGCGGTTCATCTCATAATCATTTATAACGGTTGTTGCACTTACCTCCCCCGTTGATATGTCTGCAAAGCAAAGAGCAGTCATATCGGGCTGAATATACATTGCGCAAAGATAATTGTTTTTGGTCTCGTCAAGCTGTGTAAGATCGGTGACCGTACCCTTGGTGACGATCCTTGTAACATCACGTTTGACAATACCCTTGGCGGTAGCAGGGTCCTCAAGCTGCTCACAGATGACAACCTTGTAG
>SVUF01000077.1 GCA_015063395.1 Oscillospiraceae bacterium | reverse complement strand
GTTTGGATTGACTTCATTGTAGCGCACTCTCCCTCAGTCGCCTACGGCGACAGCCTTCGGCCCAGGTCGCAAGCATAGCTTGCTTCCCGCTTTAGCTAAAAATATGCCACCGGCATATTTTCTTAACGCGTCGCGCCCTCCCGGAGGGAGCCTTTGCAAAAACCGCACGCGCAGTGATTGAAATGTTCACGAATTTGTGATATAATAATGATATATAAGCCGCAAGGAGGAAAGGCTATGTTACAGGCACTTTACGTTATGGTATCCATTCCGGAAGCAAAAATCGAAAACGTATTCGAATCCCCGATTATTTTAGGAGTATTTGATTCTAAAGAAGCTGCTCAAAATGCTTGGAAGTCAAGAACGCTTGAATTTAAGGGCATAAAAGCCAAGACCGTACATAAGTATTATGAAACATTTTCAAGTGAGCAACTTGAGTTGCCGCAGCATATCTATCTTTGGGCTACATATTATGTGTATGGTTTTTCGGAAGATGAAACGCCCGAATTTGTATTTATGCCATACGCAAACGGCTATTATGAAACCTACGATGAGTATTTAGCGAAAAAAACTTGGGTAAAAGGACAAAATCCCATTTCACAGAAAACATTTTGTGAGGATAGCGGGTTTGTTTTCTATGCATCCAATGAGGACATTATTGAAAAAATTGAACTGAATCGTTTGGTAAGAATCCCTGTAAAACTTACCGAGAAAAAGTCATAAAGATATTGTACATAGATTTGTTTGCAAGCATGGAGCAGCACCCCGGAAGACAGCGGTCACGTGCAACTCCCATCATCGCCAAGGGATAAGTCTATCTGCTGACTAAAAAATACGGATCGATTTTGTAATGGTGTGCCTGCTTTTTAGGTCGATTCAGATCAGAAAAAAATAAAACGGGAGATTTCGAGAGATTTCTTCCTTTTTTGTTCCTGTTTTTTTAAATCCTTTTACAGTTTTTCAAAATTCTGTCGACTGTATTTATGAAGGGCCTTTCAGACTATAAAAGAAGGAGGTGCGATATGGAACTTCAAACCAAAGAGACAGCTACAATGAATGATGAGCAGATCATTGATCTTTATTGGCAACGCAACGAGCAAGCCATCAAGGAGACCGATATCAAGTATAAGAGATTCTTGCTATCGGTGGCGTATAATATCGTTCACGATACGTGCGACAGCGAGGAATGTCTGAACGATACTTACATCGGTGCTTGGAACTCGATTCCCCCTGCAAGACCTACCTTGCTTCAGGCGTTTCTGGCTACCATCATGAGAAGGACGGCAATTGACTTCTACAAGTCAAGAAAAAGACAAAAGCGAATTGCTTCGGAATTAACGGTATCTCTGTCCGAGGTTGAAGATTTCATTGCCGACGATAATGATATGTATTCTGAAACGGATACAAAAGAGCTTGGCAGAGTTATCAGTGATTTTGTCCGTTCCCTATCAAACCGTCGAATGTATATCTTTATGAGCAGATATTATTTCGCACGTCCCATCAAGGATATCTCAAAATTGCTCAATTGCAGTGAATCAACGGTCAACAAAGAGATTGCGGCTATCAAACGCGATCTGAAAGAAAAGCTCCAAAAGGAGGGCTACTCTATATGAAAGAAAATGAATTTTTAGATGGTGTCAGCAACATTGAACCCGATGTTGTAGAACGCTTTATTTCAATGGATAACAAGCTTCAAAAGAAGGCAAACAAACAAAAACCAAAAGGAATATGGCTACGCTTTGTAGCAATCGCAGCTTGCCTTGTGCTGATTCTAAGCGCAGCCATCGTAGTGCCGATGCTTATAGAAGATGATCCGGGCATTATTCCGGGAACGGGGACTACAGAAACTCCTGATCATACCCACATCATTTTTGATGCCACTGTGTCACCGGAAAAATTAAACGGTAACAGCTTGGAATTTATAGTAGGATCTTCAGTATCTATAAGCGGAAGCGCTGATTCTGCTCCGCCAGAGTTTGAATTCAGCACAGGAATTGCCGTAAAAGCCAAGGTTGTGAAGAATCATCCCGATAAGTATTATAAGCTTGACGTCAGTTCGGAATACCGTCCTACCGCATATCGTTTAATACAGATGGAAACGATGGAAGTTATAAGCGGTGAAAATGTTCCACAGTATTTTCTGTATTTGATTCCCGAGTACGTTTACGTTGATATGTCCGTGTATGATTCGCTACTGATATCAATGGATCAGATTGGTGTCGAAAACTACGTTTTGAAAAACGCGACTCAAAATCGAATGGAGTCTTTTGAATTGCCCATGTTTGCGGATTATCAAGACAATCCCGAGCTTGGAAACATTATCGCCTTCAGCAATGGCATATTCGATGAAAGCTTGTGGCAAAACAAAAGTTGGTTATACGGTTATCAGTTTGCAATTCACTATCTTGATAATCCCGAGTATAGTGATCTTGTTGTATCACGCGGAGACTCCGAGCGCACCGTTATATCTGCTATCAAAGATCAATATGACTGGTGGTGCGGCGGCAACTATCAACCATGGTCTGTAACAACACTTAATTTTACTACCAAAGCAGCCAAAGATGCCCTTGAATACGTAAAACCCTTTACAAACGGTGTTTTCTCCCAAATATATCAGCACGGAAAGCTTATTTTCAGACGATATATCAACGGTTGTCAAACCGAAGAAACGATAACGATAGATCTTCTTACTGAAGAAGTAACCTATTCCGAGGTTCGTTATACCAAAGAAGATATGGCGCAGATGGAAAATATCTCTGCCCATCTTTCCGAAAAAGCATCCGAATATGCGGAGCAATTGCCAATTCCGCCCCATACCGATCCTAACGGCAAAGAGCTTTTATGCCTTAACTTGTATGCATGGTACGTCAAGGCTGACGGCAAATTGTATGGCGTTATCAAAACTGCTTGGCGCTACCAAGAGAAAGACGATTGGTACATTCAATACTACGATGATTCTTACATCTTGTATGATATGACAGCAGGAACGGCTACCGATATTTCGAGAGATGACCTTTTGAACATTGTCGGAACTCGCAACGTGTATAGGGGCGAATACGGAATAAGAATCGATATGCCCATGTAACAATAGCAAGGCGAGCGTATTTTGCGCTCGCCTATTCAATTGACAAAAAACAAGCTGCCTTTGCTTCGGTCTAAAGGAGATTTTGGGGTTCACATATGCTGTTTTTATAAGAGGCTCTGACATGAAAATCCACTTTTATTTATTTTCATATACAGGAAAAGCCGTGCAGAAAATGGGGTTTATAGATAATTCGCATTTTTGGTACACTTTTGGCGATACAACGTATATTCAAGAGATAGTTGACAGTAATCAGTGAATACATAACCTTATTTGATATCACGCAGTTATGCCATGATAACGGACGATAGATACCACCATACATATCTATGACGTATTGTTAAAACGCTTGACATGTTCACGGATATATGGTACAATGAATCAAAAAGGAGGAGAGAAATGATTTTTATACGCATGACAGAACTCCAAAATAAAAACAAATAAAACAATGAAACTTAAAATAACACATATAATGGAGATAAAAAATGAATTATTCAAAGGGTGACCTTATTCAAATTGAAATGAAAAGCGGAATCTATCAGGTTTTGGATTTCTATAAATCTGACGATACGGGAGATCTTTATATTTTCAGAAAAGTATTTGACGGTAAAATGAATTTCAAGTTATCAAAAGCCGATATAGTTCACGATAGCTGGATGTCCCCCATCAGCTCGAAAACACGGGAAAAATTGGCGGACACATTGAGTCTTCCCGAAGTAAAGGCTACTCTTGATGATCTTACAATTGATAAGGCTTTAAAGTTCGGGACGGATTTGAGATTAGAGGTTTCATGGTGTACAATGAATCCTAAAAACAAAAAAAGACTTGAAACGCTTTTGAATTCTCACATTCAAGGATTTGTGAACCCCTTTTCGCTACGAAATGAGATCAGAGAATTACATGATAAAGGGGAGCTGAAAATCATTTACGGTATTGAATATCCCTCCGAAGGGAACCGTATGTATCGCATTGAGCTTGGTCGTTACTTTGATGATTTTGACGAATTTGGCAACGAACAATTCAGGCAAATGCGCTTTACAGAGGTGAAAGTATATCGCCGCGAGGATTTGGATTAATAACAGATTTGTTCGAAGCGCCCGTTTTGCAAATTGAGTTTGAGTCAAGTATTCCCGGGTGCTTGACAAGGAAAATACATACTGATTAAAAGGGCTGTAAAAACTTAAACCAAGTTTTTACAGCTCATTTTTGTGAAAAAAAATACATTTTTTCATTTTGAAGAAAAGACTAAAAAACAATTGACTTATCCATTTTGATGTGCTACAATAAGACCGATAAAAAAAGAAAATATCACACAATATGATATTTTCCAAGAAAAAAGGAGATTAAAATGGCTAAAAATCTTGTTTATGACATCCATGACAAACCCAAATTCAGCAAGCTCATCACCTTTGCTATTCAGCAGCTTTTGGCAATAATCGCCGCAACCATTGCAGTTCCCGCCATGGTGGGATACGAAATGACCGCCTCAGCCGCCTTGTTCGGTGCAGGTGTTGGTACGCTCGTTTATCAGCTTTTCACAAAATTCCGCAGTCCTGTATTTCTCGGCTCATCATTTGCCTTCATCGGCTCAATGACCGCCGCTTTTGCAGGTGCCGCCTCAATGAGCCTTGGTTACCTCGGACTTTTGATCGGCGCTCTCTTTGCAGGTCTTGTGTATGTTATCATTGCTATCATCGTTAAATTTGTAGGCGTAAATTGGATCAACAAGCTTATGCCCACTGTTGTAATCGGTCCAACAGTTGCACTCATCGGTCTTTCTCTTTCATCTGCCGCTATTAAGGATGTTTTCTCCTACGGACCTGTAACAAAGAACAATGAATTTATTATGACAGGTAATGCTTGGGCTTCCTTCGCCTGCGCAATTGTAACATTCATCGTTGTAATTCTATGCTCCACCTACGGCAAGAAGATGACAAAGCTCATTCCCTTCATCATCGGCGTGCTTTCGGGTTATGCTCTTGCTCTTGTATTAACAGTCATCGGTCATGTTGCAAATATCGATGCTATTAAGCTCATTGATTTTACTCATTTCACAAATCTTGTTGCAAACGGTGTTCGTGTTGATACCTTTGTTGCTATTCCCGAATTCTCATTCATCAGAGCAATTGACGGAATCAAGGATTTCAATTTGGGTTATCTTGCAACAATCGCTGTAGCTTATATCCCTGTTGCTTTTGTTGTATTTGCAGAGCATATTGCAGACCACAAGAATCTTTCCACAATAGTTGACGAGGATCTCCTTGTAAATCCCGGTCTGCACCGCACACTTCTCGGTGACGGAGTTGGATCCATTGCAGGCGCTTTCTTTGGCGGCTGTCCCAACACCACATACGGAGAATCCGTCGGTTGTGTTGCAATTACAAGAAATGCCTCTGTTATAACAATTACTGCAACATCAATTCTTGCAATTCTTGTATCCTTTATATCACCCTTTGTGGCATTCTTAGATTCTATTCCCGGTTGTATTATGGGCGGTGTATGCATAACACTTTACGGCTTCATTGCAGTTTCTGGCTTAAAGATGATCCAGAAGGTTGATTTTGATGACCATGCAAACCTTTTCACAGTTTCCGCAATTCTTATATCCGGTGTTGGCGGCATGGCAATGTCAATCGGCAAGGTGATCATCACCAACATCGCCTGCGCTTTGATCCTCGGTATTATTGTAAACAATCTTTTGAATATGTTTAAGAAAAACAAAGAATAAAAGGAGAAACCCAAAATGAAAGACTATAAGAACGTTGTTGTTTTTGATCATCCCCTCATCCGCCACAAAATTGCCATTCTTCGTGATGAGCGTACAAGCATGAAGGAGTTCCGTGAGCTTGTGGAGGAAATTACAACACTCATGACATATGAAAGCTTAAAGGATGGAGTCTCCACAACTGAAATCGAAGTTAAAACACCCCTTGAGGTCTGCAAGCAAAGCATTATTGCTGACGATTCCATTGTAATCGTTCCAATTCTCCGCGCAGGTCTTGGAATGGTAAACGGTGTCCATGTGCTGTTCCCTTCCGCTAAGGTCGGTCATATCGGAATGTGCAGAAATGAAGAGACATTGAAGCCTGACACATACTACTGCAAGCTCCCCACAGGAATTGAAGATAAGCTTGTTGTCATTGTGGATCCCATGCTTGCTACAGGCGGAAGCGCTTGCGACGCAATCAAGCTTTTGAAGGATAAGGGCTGTAAGCATATCAAATTTATGGCCATCATCGGTGCGCCCGAAGGACTTTCCAAGGTTGCTGAGGAGCATCCCGATGTTGACATTTATGTTTCCACCCTTGACAGATGCTTGAATGAGCATGGATACATCCTTCCGGGACTCGGTGACGCAGGGGACAGACTTTTCGGAACTAAATAAGCATTTCCTATCACCTTCAAAAAATGGGGCTGTAATAACTCAAACCGAGTTTTTTACAGCTCCATATTTTTTCTCTAAAGAAAATTATTTAATAAATAACACCTTGAAGTTATTCCTATATTATGGTATAATATGTGCGTAAAGTAAACTTAAGGAGTTGTGCTATGAATACTTTGGAAGCCTATCTGAAATATCGGGATATGCTTATAGAAAAAGGATTTTCCGAGGCTAAAAGAAAATCCGGACGCTTTTATCTCATGACCAACGATAAATCGGCTTTTATAATTAATCTGTCCTACGATGAGTATTGTGTGGACATTCTTTACGGCTTTGCATGTACCTCCTTTATGGGAGATGAGGAATGGTTTTTTAATGACGGAACGGACTCTGAGAGCTGTCAGGTCAGAAACATAGCTTCAATTTGCGAAAATGAGGACGAAAATACCGTAAAAGAAATCATTGAGGAATTTTATAGCCTGTATTCCTCCTATAGCAAGGACGGGATACTTGCATTAAAAAAAGAACGTCAAAAACAGTTTCTCGGAAAATTTGCCGCTGTTTTCAAGCCTCTTGGGTTTAAGAAAAAGGGCGCAAGGTGGACCCGAGATCTCGGCGGAGGCATCTCTCTTACCTTTGAAGCACAAAAGTCTGCCTACTCAGATCAATATTACTTCAACGTAATCCTTTCTCCAACAATGGATTTTTATAAATATCAGTCATATGAGCGTGTGGTGATGTATGACCGCGATCTGTACAACTATCAGCTTATGTCCGACTGTCAGATCAATGATCTGATAAACTACACTCTTAACAATTATATTAATCCCCTTATTGCTCAGTACTGTGAGGTTTAAAGATATGAATAATAATACATATTTTCAAGAATGTGATGCCCTGCTTCTCTCTGTTATATCACGTTATTCGGGCAGGAACATATATAAGATCCTTACTACCATTGATTTTTACTACAGAATCCTTCCCTCATTTTCGGAGCTTAGCGGCGCTATGATACGTCTTCAGGAAAGCGGTCTTGTCATCAATAAAAAAACAGGGATTTTTTGCACCGATAAATCAAAAAAGCTTTTCCGAGGTACCTCGGGAATGGGTATGACAAGTCTTATGATAAATCTTACGGAAAGACTTCCCGAGTTTCAGTTTTATGAAAAATGCGAGGTGACCTTCTTTATTGACGAAGAAGAATACAACTGCGCCATTCGCGACATTAAAAGAGGAATGAACAAGGCTTAATAATCTTGTTTATTCCTTTTTTATGTTGCAAATTTTTCAATTATATGGTATAATTCAGTAAAACACATAACGAAAGGAACGCACCATGAAAAACGCAAAACGAATTTTATCACTTGCACTCACCGTTCTTATGCTTCTTTCCCTTTGTATTTTTACATCTGCTGATGAAAAGCAAGAAGAGGAAATTACAATTCTTTTTACACATGACCTTCATTCCCATCTTCTGCCTTCAGCAACCGAGGACGGCAAAGGACAATATGGCGGATATGCACGTCTTATGACAGCTATAAAAGAACAAAAAGAAATTGATCCCGATGCAATTCTCGTTGACGGCGGTGATTTTGCCATGGGCTCCCTTTTCCAGACTGCTTATCCCACCTCCGCTATTGAGCTTCGTATAATGGGTGCCATGGGCTATGATGCCACCACCTTCGGAAATCATGAATACGATTATCTTCAGGACGGACTAAAATCAATGCTTAACGCCGCAACAGCAAGCGGCGATCCCCTGCCCTCAATTGTTTGCTCCAACTATCTTCCTCCCAAAGAGGATCAAGAGGGCTATGACAAGGAAATGTGGGACGCTCTTAATGCCTACGGTGTCAAGGACTACATGATCCTTGAGCGCGGCGGAGTTTACTACGTTATTTTCGGAATATTCGGATTCGATGCCGATGCCTGCGCTCCAAATTCGGGAATGGTCCTTGAAGATCCCATAAAAAAAGCAAAATCAACCGTAGAAAAAGCTACAAAGGAATGTAAGGATAAATACGGCGAGGATCCCGTTGTTGTTTGTCTTTCCCACAGCGGAACCTCCGATGGCAAGGGTGAGGACTTTGACCTCGCCAAAGGCGTTGACGGTATTGACATAATTATTTCAGGACACACCCATACAACTCTTTCCACGCCCATTGAGGTCAATGGAACATATATTGTTTCCGCCGCGGAATACGGCAAAAATCTTGGAGTGGTCAAGCTTTCAAAAAGCTCAAATGACGTTACACTCAAGGACTATAAGCTTATTCCGATTGACGAAAATGTAAGTGAGGACTCTGATATTTCCGCCCTTGTTACAGCCTATAAATCCGAGGTTGAAAAGAACTATCTTTCCAAATACGGCTTTACATTTGACGAGGTGCTTCTTAAGAACACATATGAGTTTGATCTTGTCAAGGATGTTTATGCATATCAGCACGAATCCACCTTGGGTAACGTTTTTTCCGATGCCTACAAAACCGCCGCAGAGCGTGTCACAGGCAAAAAGGTGGATGTTGCACTCACTGCAGCAGGAGTAATCAGAGCAAGTATTCCCAAAGGAGATGTTACCGTTTCCGATATTTTCAATGCCGCTTCCCTTGGTGTCGGCACTGAAGGCGAGCTTATTTCCATTTACGTTACGGGCAAGGACCTTAAAAATGTAGCGGAGCTTGACGCCTCAATTCAGCCCCTTATGAACTCAGCACAGCTCTTTATGTCGGGTATTGAATATTCCTTTAATACAAACCGCATGATCTTCAACAAGGTGGACTATGTAATGCTCCAAAATGCCGACGGAACAAAAGCTCCTATTGAGGATAATAAGCTTTATCACGTTGTTGCGGGAATGTACATGGGACAGATGCTTGGAAATGTTGAAAGCACCTCCATGGGCATTATCTCAATTACCCCTCGCGATGTAAACGGCAACCCCATTGCCACCGAGGATCTTGTTGATTATGTAATCAAGGACGAAAACGGTGTTGCTCTTAAGGAATGGTATGCAATTTCCACCTATCTTAAGGATATGGGCGGCGAAATGGACGAAAAGTATTCCGCTCCCGACGGACGTAAGGTTGTTTATTCAAGCCTTAACCCCGTTAAGCTTTTGAGAAATGCCAATATATTCACCTATATTGTTATTATAGTTTCACTTGCCTTTGTCGGCGGCATCGCTTGGCTTGTATGGGCTATCAAAAACAAAAAATTTAAAAAAGCAAAAAAATCAAGATAAACAGATTAATCATTAACCGGCAAGGAGATATCTATGAAACTGAGATTGCCCGATCAAACAACCGTCATATTGGAAAATGATACCTATGAGCTTTTTGATAGCCTTG
>SVUF01000076.1 GCA_015063395.1 Oscillospiraceae bacterium | reverse complement strand
GATTATAACATAATATTTAAAAAAATACAAATTATTTTTAATAGAGTTATCGAAACAAAAGAAAATCCGAACCAATTTCGATTTACGAAATAGTTCGGATTTGTTTCTGATGGTGACCCGTACGGGAATCGAACCCATGTTTCCAGCGTGAGAGGCTAGCGTCTTGACCGCTTGACCAACGGGCCTTGTGTTCCCTGTTTTGCGGGAACGGTGATATTATATCACTTAATTATGAAAAAATCAATATACAAACTGCACAAAATTAAAAAAGTTTTTTTGACAGTTTTCAACAAAGACTATGGTTCGGGTTCGGGGATTGGTTCAATTGGCTTTGGCTGGGACGGCAAAAACGTAAATTCCTCATAGCTTGACAATGAACTTGAAGGATCTCCGCTTTTTACAAATGACACCGTAAGCCTTTCCCTGTAGATATTATACTCTACAGACAGACCGCTTGTATAATACTGCAATACCTCAACGGGCACAAAAACTTCATTGTCTTCAATGATTATTTTTGCAGGAAGTATAATTTCAACTCCGTTAATTTCAATATAATTTGACCCCTTTTTCAAGGACATATATGATCCGTCGGATTTATAGAACCTCATATTTTCAGTGTCCCCAATTGCAGTCAATGATATTTGCGGAGCAATTTCTGTGAGATTTATATATATTTGGTCATTTCCGTTTTTAAACACATATTCTCCGCTGTGATTGGTTTTGCTGGTTTTGTCAAAATTATATACGACCGTAACAATACGCGGTATGCCGTCTTGATTGAACACCATTTTCACCAAAAAAACGGAAATGACAATTAAAAACACCGTCAGAAACGCAATTGCCACAATCAGCCCTCTAAAAACCTTCGGTCTTTCAAAAAAATCAAGAATTTTTGAAAATTTGTTTGTTTTATTCTCCGATGGGCATTTTGGCTCCTCGCTTATTTTGTCATCGGTCCTGTCACTGTTTTTGGAAAAATCCACGGTGTTATTCAGCTCTTTGTTTTCTTCTTTCAAAGACTCTTTGACAGAGGCTTTATTCAAATCTTCATATTTACCAATGCTGTTTCCGTTCTCTTTTTTTTCAAGGTCGGAAAAAGTATTTGCCTCATGAGCTTTTTCACCGACATATTGATTACCTATATTTTTTTTATTTGTTACAATACCCTGTGAAGAAGCCTTTATCCTGCTAATACCCTTCACTCTGACCTCATAGGAGTTAACATTCCCCCGGGGTTTCTTAATTTTTATTTCTTCTTTGTTATTTTGCACATTATCCTCCACGTATTCTCAAAGAGGGGATTTGCAGATCTTTGCATATCCCCTTGGATATTCTGCCGCTGTTTTCCTGTGTTTTTTTATAATGTAGATATACCTCTTCATTCCCTCAAGCTCGGGCTCGGATTTTGTATCAAGAGCGCCGCCAAGAATACCTATGCCCTTTTCTGCCTTTTTGTACTCATCCTCGCCGCCGCTTCCCTTCATTGCTATGAAGACTCCTCCAACCTTTACAAACGGAATGCACAGCTCTGTCAAAATATCAAGACTTGAAACGGCTCTTGCGCTTACCGCATCAAACATTTCTCTGTATTTTTTATCATGGGCAGCTTCTTCTGCTCTTGCACACAGCGTCGTAACATTAAGCTTCATTTCACCGGCAATGTCCGAAACTACCTTAAGCTTTTTTTCTGTGCTGTCAAGAGAAGTGATCTTTACATCTCTTCTGACAATTGCAATTGGAAGAGTGGGAAAGCCCCCGCCGCATCCTACATCAAGAAGCGTTGCGCCTCGGGGGATCATATCGGCTATATAAAGACAATCACAATAATGTTTTACAATCGTTCCCTCTGCATCTCTGATGGCGCTAAGATTGACCCTTGCATTTGCATTCAAAAACAGGTCCGTAAGCTTGTAAAAGCCTTTTGCATTTTCCTCATTATAAAATTTTGAAAGTCCGTTTTCATAAAGATGCTTTTTAAGCATTTCCTTGAATACGGGGTATTCGGGAATCACAACATCGTATTTACTCATTTAATTCTCCTGATTTCTTTCTTTGTTGGCAGCTTTTGTATGTATGCCTTGATTACAGCCTCTGCCCCTCTTTTTCCTTCATCAGTAAAAATAAAGTGCATATTATCTATTCCCGCTCCTTCAAGCCTGTCATAATAATCAGCCATATAAGTGGGCACGGAGTTGAGAATGATGTCACGACCGCCTTCTTGTACAACACTGAAGGTCACTCCGCGACGATCCTTCAACACCTCGGTTTTTACAGGCTTTTCAAGGGTCATCAGGGGAAGCTTGCCATAAACGATCACTGATCTTCTGTTCTTGATATCTCGGATTTGAGGAAGTATCAGCTCAGGAGAGAGAATGAAATCGTCAAAAAGCTCCGAGCATATATCGGCACTGAAGCTGTTATATACATTCATTCTGAAATCTCCGTGAAGCACAAATCCAAGTGATCTTACAAGCTCTATGTGTCCAACATTTCCAACAAGAGCATGAATCGCTCCATTGGATTTTGCCTTTTCAAGAGCCTTTTTGACCTCTTCGATCTCGCTTTCGGGAATTACGGGGGGCATTACGATTCCGTTTGCAACTCCTTTTTTGAACCTGTCAAGTGGAAGATAGATCTCGTCGAAATATTCCTCCGCAATGTCGGGTATATTGTCCGAGTTATAGAACCGTGCGCTTCTCTTTTTACCCAATGATGCTTTTTTAGGAAATTGAGGCGCTTTCTGAGCCTTTACCAAATGCTCGGAAGTTGTTATTGGATCTCTCAGTATCTTCTTATCAACAATATTTACATTTGCTGTTCTTGTTGATTCCTTATCATTTCCCGTTCTGATGCCCAGCATTTTTTCATCAATACGGCTTGTAAAATATCCATCTGTGAAGCCTTGGCGTGAAAAAACTGCCATAAGCTCTCCAATTTCAGCATTTGTTGCATTTCTTCCTTCATCAACAAGCCTACGGTAAAGTGATACTGCTGTGTATACATAATCGGGAGATTTCATTCTTCCCTCAATTTTCAGTGCAGATATACCCATTTTAATAAGCTTTGTTACATGTGCGGCAAGACAATTGTCCTTCAAGCTAAGAGGATATCTTCCGTTATACGGCAATCTGCAGGGCTGAGCACATTCCCCTCTGTTTCCGCTTCTGCCGCCTATGATGGAGCTCATCAAGCACTGTCCCGACTGAGAAACGCACAGCGCTCCGTGAACAAAGGCTTCGATCTCTATGGGGGACTTTTCCACAAGCCTTTTTATATTTTCCTCACTAAGCTCCCTTGCACAAACCATTCTTGAAAATCCCATTTCAGAAAGGAATTTTGCCGCCTCGGCATTATGTCCTGAGCACTGGGTTGATGCGTGAAGTCTCATTTCGGGATAAAGCTCCCTGACAAGCCTTGCAAATCCAAGATCTGCAACGATCAGGGCATCAACACCGCTATTATACAAAAAGCCTGTAAATTCAAGAGCTTCATTGATTTGCCTGTCATATATCAATGTATTAAGAGTAACATAAAGCTTAACACCTCTTGAATGACAAAAATCAACCGCTTCCTTGATGGAAGCTCTGTCAAAATTTTTGGCATTCATTCGTGCATTAAACTGTGTACCGCCTATATATACTGCGTCCGCCCCTGCGTATACGGCTGCACGAAGCACCTCGAAATTTCCTGCAGGAGAAAGGATCTCCGGTTTTCTTTTGTTTTCCATATTACTAACCTTTTATATATTTTAAATTATATTAAGTATACAACATTTACACTTTTTTGTAAAGCGCTTTTTAAAAAAAACACACGGACTTTTGCAATATTCTCACAAAAATCCGTGTGTTTTTAAATTATGCCGTAATAATCAATCAATTATTTTTTCTTTTTAATAACTATAAATGCTACAGCTGCACCTGCCAAAACAATTACAACAACTACGACTACGATGATGATTGTTCCGGATCCGTTGCCGCCTGTCTTATCATCAGTGGGCTCGGGAGTCTTGTCGGGAGTAGCATCGGGTGTTACACCGGGTGTTACATCGGGTGCTTCTGTTGTATCGGCAGGAACTGTTGTTTCGGGAACTACAGTATCGTCTGTTTCGGTTGTTACAGGGGGGACAGTGCTGTCCTCTGTTGTAAAGGTAACTATATCGGAATATACAGTATATGAATATCCGTTTATAACCTTTGTTGCCTTTGCAAATACGGATGCGCTTCCTTCCTTAGTGAATACAAGCTCTCCGTTTTCGATCTTTGCAACGTCCGAACCTTCAACAAATACAAACTCCGCTCCGTCAAGCTTTCCTTCAGCTCTCTTGAAGTTTACGGTTTCAATTGTAAGCGGAATCTTTTCTCCAACACCAATGCCTGTAAGCTTATCAGCCTTAAGAGTTGTATCCTTGATAAGATTTCCTGTTACATTAGCATAGTTTGTTGTAATTCCGGCATGGCCAAAGGTAATATACTGAAGAATTACTGAAGGAGTGTTAATTGTATATGGCCATGTTGTGATACCTCTTGCAAGAGATTCCTTAATGTATTCCGCGTCATATCCTGAATATGAAGGATTGAATGTAGTATTGTACTTTCCAACAAATTCGTTGATTGTGGGAAGTGTTGTCTGTGTGCCTGAATTTGTAAGTCCGGAAAGACCGCCTACGGGCATCTCGGGATAGTACTTCTTCATATAAGGAAGCTGACCTGTTGATTCATATGTGATTACCGCACACTGACCGTACATGTCATATTCCTCAATAAGTGATTTCATTTCGGTTACTATCTTGGGCTTCTGGCTCTTGATCTCAATGAATATAAGTACATCCTTACCCTTGAATTCCTTGAAGAATTCTTCAAGTGTTGGGATCTTGCATCCATTGTAATCAAGCTGCTTGAGTATTGCAAGAGTACTTGTTTCAACTGCAAGCTTCTTATTATACAGGTTTGTTCTGGAGTCATGGTTGATTACAATTACGTTATCAAGGGTCAGATAAATATCGATCTCAATGATATCCGCTCCTGCCTCGTATGCCGCAATTGCACCTTCAAGTGTATTTTCGGGATGTGTTGAAGGAATTCCACGGTGTCCGATTATTCCCGGTGTTCTTATAAGGGATTTCTCGGTGATATATTTCATTGCAACATCATATACAAATTTGGAATCTGAATATGCAATTCCGTATGCCTGTGAGAAAATAAGATCAAGGGCTTCTTTTTCTGTAAGCTTTTCTGTTGCATTTACCCATGTGGTGATCTGTCTTGAATTGAGATACTTTACATTTTCCTCAGTTGCAACAGATGCAGGGAGAAGTGCTGTTTTTGCAAGGTGCTTTGTGTTCTCAGCTCTGATCTCAAGAAGATCTGCCTGCGTAAGTGTTTTTCCGTCAAGAGCTTCAGTATAGTCGATGATACCTCTGAGAACTGTATATGCCTCTCTTGCATACTTAACCACTGTTTTATCATCACTTATAACAGTAATGTCTTCAAGCTTCTTTTCCTTAAGGTACTTGATGAGTGCATCAGCAGTCTTTGTATCCTTTATGTAGAAAACAGGAATGATCTTTCCGTCAAGAGCTGTAAACACTTCATCGATGGTGGCAAACTCATTTTTACCCTCTGCATCAGTTGCCTTGAGGCTTTCGTTGATATAGATAACCGCATCTGCAGGAAGATACTCTGCGCCTTTGAAGGCATTGAGCTTTGCCGCGGTTGTTACAAATTCACAAAGAGTCAAGTCTCCAAACATATTTGTTGAAGGCTGCTCAATATCAAAAAATGATGGCTTTACATTGGAAGGATCATATGTTCCGTCGGCTGTTGCATTCTGTACAACTTCTTCCTGGCTGAGAGCTTTGCTGTAGAAACGCATGCCCTTATAATCAGCCTCGTGAGTCTTTATGCTTTCAGCATGACCAAAGAACATGGGGGCTGTTCCGCCGATTGCTGTTGAGGGGTTAGTTGAAGCGATCAATATTCCGTCAACATACATACAGCACTTTCCGCCGACCTTGTATGTTATTGTCAGTGTAGAATCCTTTACGTATTCAAGACCGCCTGAAACCTTGGGACGTGCATTGGAAGCACATTTAAACTCAACGTAGTCACCTGAATTTCTCAAGAAAAGAGAAAAATTATCATTTGTACAGTTAATGAAGGTAGCAAAGCTTCCGCCGATCCTCTTAACATCGCCAAGCTTAAGCTCCACTGTAAATTCTTTTCCGTTTATTGTCTCCAAAATTTTTGACGGAAAATTATGCTGTGTTGAATTCAGATGATATGCATCATCAGTAAAATAGTTCTTTGAATTCTTTACAACCTTTACATCATTGTCTCCTGCAAGGTCATACCACACAAGAGAATCAGCATCATGTCCGTTTTCGGTGTTGTTTTTACCGTCATACCATGCTACGAGCCCATCCTTTACGATCTCTGTTTCTGCATTTACCGTGAAGATACAGAAGGTGGATAGCAGCATTGCCATGACGAGTGTCATTGATAAAATTTTTTTCATAATATCACCTCTCCAATGGATTTATATGTGTATTCTAACACAACCAAAATAAAGTGTCAAGTTTTTTTTAGCAATATTATCTATATTTTATTAAATAATTTCGTCAAGCATTGCCTTTACGCTTTCAAGATCCTTGTACATTATCTCTTTTTTTGAGCTGTCTCTAAGTATTGCAGAGGGGTGATATATTCCGCACATCATAAACTGCCCCTTTTTGAACCACCTTCCATGCTCGGCAGTCATGGAAAAGTCAGGCTTTATCAAAGCGCATGCTGCCACTTTGCCAAGGCACACTATAATTTTTGGTTTTATAAGTCTTGTTTGTTCTCTTAGGTGATCCATACAGCTTTCTATTTCACTCTGCTGGGGATTCCTGTTTTTTGGCGGTCTGCACTTTAATATATTACATATATAGTAGCTTTCATCCTCAAAGCCCACAGCAACAAGATATTTGTCGAGAAGCTGACCTGCAAGACCTACAAAAGGCTTTCCCGTTTTATCTTCCGTTTCTCCGGGTGCCTCTCCAACAAACATCAGCTTGGCTTCCCTGCTTCCTCTGTCAATTACTATATTGGTCTTTGTTGTGCCAAGGGGACATTTGTCACACTCTGCGCACTTTTTTTCAAGCTCATTCCAATTCATTTTGTTTCTCCATTATTTATACTGTCTTTATATGCTCATATCTTTCCTTTGAAAAGCTCTGCTTTTTTAGGGTCATGCATCTGTTGGCTCCGCTTTCAAAGAAATACGCTCTTATATATCCGCAAATGTCCTCGGCTGTATTTTTTTTGAGCCTTGCAGTTACAAAATATGTACCGTTATAATTGTCCTTATAAAGATCGATTCTGTCTATGCTTGAATTATGTTTTATCCTGTCAACGCTGTTCTCGGCAATATCCTTTGAAGAGTACACGGACACTACATGAGTACTTGCATATCCGTCCTCAACAAGACCGCAGATCTCCTCAAGACGTGTCAAATATATTTCACATCCTCCGTCAACAGATGGGTATACCTGCACAAACAACCTTCCTTTTTTTATCTCAAAGCCTGTTTTCCTTTTGGCAAGCTCAAATATTTCATCAAATGTCTGCCTTGTGTTTTTAAGGCTGTAATCAAGGGCTTCCGCAGTAAGATTATAGCTTTCCATGTCCCCTTTGCTTAATATAATCTTTAGTTTACAATCCGATATTATAAGAAGCTCCATATATCCTCCGATATCAAGTCAATTATAATTATGAATAATAATTGTTAATTATTTATCCTTGCTTTCATTATAATCAATAATCGGAAAAATGTAACCCCAAAGTTTATGGAATATCAGTATATGATTTCCAAAAACAAAGGAACTGCGGCTAAACCAACAGTCCCTTTTGTAATTTATTTTACACAGCTTTCATCTACGTTAAGTGTACCTGCGGAATTGAACTCCTTGCCATTAGCACTTATTGTAAGAGAACCGCCCTTTACGGTAATGTCAGTTTCTGCCTGGAAACCGTCATCCTCTGCCTCAATAACAATTGTACCGCCGGAAACAAGAATGTAACCTCTGCCTACTTCTGTATCGTTTGATGACTTGATTCCGTCATTACCTGCTTCAACTGTAATTTTACCGCTTTCAATCTCTACAGAGTCTTTTCCTCTGATGCCCGTATTGTATGCGTGTACTGTAAGGTCAAGATCCTTGATCTTAATGTCATTCTTGGAAGAAATACCGTTTTTGTAGTTTCCTTTAACGATCAGTGTACCTGTTCCCTTGATGGTCATATCGTCAGCAGAATAGATACAAGCATTGGGCTCGTCTACGCCTGCCTCATACTTATAGCTTGAAGCGTCTGTAAGCTTATTGGTGGTTCCTGCCGCAGCTGTAATTTTGACCTTCTCTGCGCACTCAACATAAATTGCCGCTGTTGTGGTCGAAGTAATTTCAACACCGTTCAAAACGATCTCAACCTCTTCGGGCTTTGCAACGTTTACATATACCTGTCCGTTCTCAAGCTTTCCGCTGAGAGTGTATACTCCCCCCTTGGTAATGGAAAGTGTACCGTCACGGAACTCCGCGCCCTCTCCTTTTACCGTTGTGTCAGCTCCGTTGAGAGTGACATTTACATTGCTTCCTGTAACAGCATCTCCCCCGGAGGTTACGGGAGCTTCTGTTCCAACCTGTGTTTTGGGAGGATTGCCTGTTGTGCCCGGAGCAACCGATGTTGTGGGATCTGCAGTTTCACAGGAAGCTACAGAAAAGCATATACAAAGTGCCGCCAAAGCAGCTGCAATAAGTCTTGTTTTTTTCATAAATTAACCTCTCAATTTTATTTATATTTTTATACTATCATCAAGCTGATATTTTGTCAATCGTTTTTACCAAAAATTAATAAAAATATCACTTTTGTCTTACATTTCCCTGAGTTAAGCCTTTTTCATCTTTACATAATTGCCCATAAGCTTTTTTGTGCCTACCTTGTCAAAAGCAATTTCATAAAGAAGATCTGCACCCATTTTGGTTACACTGAGTATTTCTCCTTTTCCAAACACAGGATGCACAACACAGTCCCCTGCCGCATATGTATCGTTTTCAGGCTTCTTCATAGCTACAGGAGGTATTCTTGTGGGTCTTGCTTGAATACTGTTTTCCTTCGCCTTTTTGTAAAGCTCACGGTTCTGCTCCATTTTTTCCTTGTATGTAATTCCTCTGTCAGCATTCTCGTTTGAGATCTCCTCAACAAATCTTGACAAACGGTTATACTGACTTCTTCCGAACAGCATTCTTTCATGTACATAGGTTATATAAAGCTTTTTCTTTGCTCTTGTTATGGCAACATATGCAAGACGGCGTTCCTCCTCAAGCTCATCGGGAAGAGTACTTGACTGTATTCCCGGGAATATTCCCTCCTCAAGTCCGGGAAGAAATACAACAGGAAATTCAAGTCCCTTTGCGCTGTGCACCGTCATCATTACAACAGCATCCTCGCTGTCGTTATACCCATCAATATCACTGATGAGGGCAACATTTTCAAGAAAACCGCGCAAGGTGGGCTCGGGCTCGTTGTTAACATAATCAAGTGCGTTTGATACAAGCTCCTGTACGTTCTGAACTCTGTCGATCTCTGTGTCAGCCATACCCATCAGCATTTCCATGTAGCCCGTCCTGTTAATGACCTCTTCAAACAGATTGTTGAGGGATACCTGCTTTGAAAGCTCGTCAAGGGAATTTATAAGCTCACAAAAGCCCTTGAGCTTATCAGCTGCTTTGGAAAGTGCTATATAGCTGTGTGCATTTTCCATAATCTCGAACATGGACTTGCCCTCTACCTGC
>SVUF01000075.1 GCA_015063395.1 Oscillospiraceae bacterium | reverse complement strand
ATGTTCGGTGTTCTGCGCCTCAAATCCCGTGGGTGATATAAATATGTTTCCAAGGGATATGGAAAATATAAAAAAATATGCCCATGAACGTGGCTTCGATGATTATGAGATATATTTTATGGGCGTGTCAAACGGCGCAAATCAAGGGCTTTGGAGGGGCTGCTGCTATCCCGAGATCAAAAGGATGCTCTTTGTGAATATGCCGCTTATGATCAATTTCCACAAAACAGGGAAGGGCTTGAACGACCTTGCCCATGTTGACAAGATCTTTGTTTACGGAAGTCGTGACGAGTCATTTAAGTATGTGCCGTTTCTTGAAATAAAAAAAGCACCGAAAACACAGATCAAAATATTCGATGGAGTTGACCATCAATTCAGAGGCGAGGACGAGCTGTTCAGATCCCTGCCGGAGCTTTTGTTTTTTTGATTTTCTTTATAAAAACGGTGAAAAAAACTCGAACTTAAATTCTATTTTCTTTTAATTTTTATTTAGTTTTTATTTGATTTTTATTTAGTTTTGATTTCTTTTTGATTTCTTTTTGATTTCTTCTTAAAAAACAATTTTTCTTTTTTATTTTTTTTTGAAAATCGTTTTTGGGAAAAACGCGATGTGGAAAACAAACAAAAAAAAGATCAAATTCGGCAGAATGAAATTCCCGAATTTAAGGACTTTTCCATGGACGGCGGCGAACACTGCGGGACATTTGTTTTTTTATATTTATTATTCGCATAAATTTCGCATATGCGGTGGCAATGCGGTGGCATATGCGAATTTATCCCACAAGACAAAGACAAAGACAAGACAAAGACAAAGACAAAGACATAGACAAAGACAAAGACATCATCATCCTTTTTTTGAAGAGGAGGCAGATGATGTTTTTTATTTATAATTATTGTTTTAAAAAAAGGTAAGCTGACGCTTATCCTTCTTTATATAAGTGAGGCATTGTGATGCCTTACTTTACTAACATTCAGACATAACAAAAGGAGCTTTAAGAAAAGATTTTTTTAAAGCTCCTATTTTGGTATAAAATGTTCAGGGTCAAATTCCGTAGCTTTCTGCAAGTGCTTTGAATGAGGGAAGGGAATTTACGATCTTGCTCTTATCCGTGCAGTAGGCAATTCTCACATAGCCCGAAACACCGAAGTCGTCACAGGGAACAACTAAGATCTCGTACTCCTTGGCTTTTTCATAGAATTTATAAGCGTCGTCCTCAAGAGCTTTAACGAAAAGATAAAATGCTCCGTCGGGCTTTACACATTCATAGCCGTAGTCAGTAAGGGCGTTATAAAGTATATCGCGGTTTTCGCGGTAGGCTTCAACATTTACCTTTGCATCAAGACATTCACCGATGACCTTTTGGAACAGGCTTGGTGCGCATACATATCCAAGGGATCTTCCCGCACCGCATACCGCAAGGTAGATCTCCTTTCCGTCGGTCATATTGGGGCATACCGCAATATAGCCGATTCTTTCACCGGGAAGTGAAAGGGATTTGGAAAATGAATAGCAAACAAGGGTATTGTCATAGTAATTCATGAGATAAGGAACGCTGACCTGGGAATATACAAGCTCACGGTAGGGCTCGTCGGCAATAAGGTATATGGGTCTGCCGTACTCTTCCGATTTGCGCTTTAAAACCTCACAAAGAGCCTTGACGGTTTCCTCGGAGTATACAACACCGCTGGGATTGTTGGGTGAGTTTACGATCACTGCCTTGGTGTTTTCGCAAATGCGCTCTTCAAGGTCGGAAATATCGATCTGGAAGGTCTTTTCCACAGGGGTACTTACAACTACCTTGCCCCCTGCGTTTTCGATGAATACGCGGTATTCTGTGAAAAACGGAGCAAACACAATGACCTCGTCCCCGGAATTGTCCTCGATGACAGCTCGGAGACATATTGAAAGGGACGCGGCAGCACCGCAGGTCATGTATATGTGGTTTGGTGTTATGTCAACACCGAAGCGGGATCTTATACTGTCCGCAATTTTTGCGCGGACAAGGGCGTCTCCCTGTGCGGAGGTATATCCGTGGAGGGAAACGGAATTTTCTGTGTCAATAAGCGATTTTACAGTATCGTTTACCTCTGCAGGTGCGGGAACACTTGGATTTCCGATGCTGAAATCAAAAACCTTATCTGCGCCGATCTCTGCAGAACGGATCTTACTGTATTCAAAGATCTCACGTATGATGGATCTTTTGTTGCCGAGGGCAAACATTTTTTTGTTAAAAGACATGGTATCACCTAAATTTCAAGTAATTTTTTTGCGTTTAAATGTAGTATCCTTTCAAGGATCGCAGGGTCATCAACATAGCTTTTCAAAATGTCAAGGTCGTTTTGTGCATCGCTCCATGGGGAGTCGGAAGCAAAGAGAATACGGTCACCGCCATGGCTTTCAAGGAGCTGACGGAAGGTATCCCTTCCAATATACCTCAAAACAAAGGCTGTGTCAAAATACACATCACCACCGCAAAGAAGCCTTATGACCTCGGGGTAAAATCCGCCCCCGCCCATGTGGGCAAGAACAAGCTTGCTGTGAGGAGCCTTGGAAAGCAGATCCTTGACAAGATGGGGGGTGCTGTGCACATCGTTTGGATATGCAACATCCAGCCCTGCGTGAGTGACCACAACAAGATCGTATTCACGGGCGCAGTTCATGATCCTTACATAGCCCTCATGATTGATATATTGTCCTTGATAGTCGGGGTGAATCTTTACCCCCTTGAAGCCCCGATCCTTCAGATGCTTCATTTTACCGTCAATATCATCGCAAAGAGGATGAATTGCTCCAAAGGAAATGATCCTTTTGCTTTTGGCTTGGAAGGCTTCATTGACCTCTTGGGCAAAGCGGTTGACACTGTCAAAGCTTTCGGGGTTTGTGAGGACGGGCAGAGCAATGCTTAAGTCCACAGAAGCCTTTTCCATGTTGGAGATCAGCCCCGATACACTTCCGTCGGAAAAAGGCGGGATCCCGCCTTTTTTTGATAGATGATCTATTGTTTTTGCAGCGATCTTATCGGGAAAAATATGGGTATGAAAATCAATAACCATTTTTTCAGATATTCTTCAGATCATCGCAAGAAAGGGTCTTAATGCCGTTTTGTGTGAATATTTCATCGATCTTTGCTGTGTCGGAAGCCTTGAGAACAACATATGCCTTGTCCGACTCAATGGAGAGTCCGTACATGTATTCAATATTTACACCGTTTTCATCAATGGTCTTGAGAAGTGTCTGGAGGCTGCCAACCTTGTGGGGAATGTTGATGATGGAAACATCTGAAAGCAGGGAAGAAAATCCGTTTTCAGTGAGCTTTTCCTTTCCTTTTGCGGCGTTGTCAACAATAAGTCTGAGGAGTCCGAATTCTGTTGTGTCGGCAAGGCTCATTGAAAGGATGTTTACGTCATTTTCCTTAAGTACACTGAGAACCTCTGAAAGTCTGCCCGTTCTGTTTTCGATAAATACTGTTAACTGTTTTGCGAACATTTCTGTTTTCCTCCTGAAATTATATTTGAATTAATAAAGCTTACGCTTGTCAATTACGTGTACTGCCTTACCCTCGCTTCTTACAAGGGTCTGAGGCTCAACAACCTTCACCTTGGCATTGATTCCGAGAGCTTGCTGAATTACGTGAGCTATCTTCTTGGTGAGAGCCTCGATCTTTCTGATCTCGTCGGTATAGTACTTCTGATCGATCTCAACTTGAACCTCAAGTGTATCAAGATTGTTGACACGGTCAACGATCATCATGTAGTGAGGAGTTACCTCTTCAACGTCAACGAGAGCTGCTTCGATCTGGCTTGGGAATACGTTTACGCCGCGGATAATGAGCATATCGTCCACACGTCCCTTGAATCTTGAAATTCTGGCGCTTGTTCTGCCGCAATCGCAGGTGGAGTGGTCAATGCTTGTAAGGTCCTTGGTTCTGTAACGGATAAGGGGAATACCCTTCTTTGTAAGGGTTGTAAATGCAAGCTCACCTGTTTCACCGTCAGCAACGGGAGTGAGAGTTGCTGAGTTCAGTACCTCAGGGTAGAAGTGGTCCTCGCAAACGTGGAGACCCTTGTGGAATTCACAGTCGCAGGCAACACCGGGTCCCATGACCTCGCTGAGACCGTAAATATCAAACGCCTTGATATTGAGTCTTGATTCAATTTCAAGACGCATTTTTTCTGTCCAAGGCTCAGCACCGCAAACGGCAGACTTAAGCTTGATCTTATCGATGAGCCCTTCCTCCGCAAGTACCTCGGAAATATGGAGGAGGTATGAGGGAGTGCAAGCGATGGCTGTTGCACCGAAGTCAACCATCATGGTGGTGAGCTTCTTTGAGTTACCGGTACTCATGGGAACAACGGTTGCACCGATCTTTTCAGCGCCGCCGTGAGCTCCAAGACCGCCGGTAAAAAGTCCGTAGCCGTAAGCGATCTGAATAATATCATCCTTGCTGATACCTGCCATTGCAAAGCATCTTGCAACACATTCAGCCCATATATCAAGGTCATATCTTGTGTAGCCTACAACCGTGGCTTTACCCGTTGTTCCGCTTGACGCGTGGATTCTTACGATCTCCGAATTGGGCACTGCAAAAAGTCCGAAGGGGTAATTCTCGCGAAGGTCGTCCTTTGTTGTAAAGGGAAGCTTTGTAATATCCTCAATACTCTTGATGTCAGCGGGCATAAGGTCCACAGCCTGCATCTTTTTGCGGTAGTATTCAACGTTGTGGTAAACATAGTCAACAAGCTTGACAAGTCGAGAGCTTTGCAGAGCCATCATTTCGTCGCGGCTCATACATTCTTTGGTTTCGTTCCAAATCATTTAAAAAATCCCCTTTCAGCTATTGGCGCAAAATCCTGCCATAAAAGCTTTTTTGTTTATTTCTATAGTTTTAGCGGGAACCGTTGTTTCAACAGTATCCAGCCATGTTTCCTTGTCAAATCCGATATATGCCGCCGCATATCCGAGAACAACGGAATTAAGCACCTTGCTGTTGCCAAGCTCAAGAGCCGCCTTTTGTCCGTCAATGGAGTATACGGGATGCTTTTCCTTCAGCTTTTCGATTATATTTTCGGGATATTCCTTAACACCTGTAACGACTGTCATTGGGTCGATGCGGCAATCGTTTACAATAAGCACACCGTCTTTTTTAAGGAAGTGGGCATATCTTTGCGCTTCAAGGCGTTCAAAGGCGATGATCACATCTGCCTGACCCTCCTCAACAACGGGCTCACATACCTTGTCACCGAATCTGACAAAGGTCACAACGCTTCCGCCTCTTTGAGCCATGCCGTGAACCTCGGAGATCTTTACGTCAAGTCCCGAGGACAAAGCGGCTTTACCGATGATCCTGCTGGTCAGGAGAGTACCCTGACCTCCAACTCCAACGATCATTATATTCTTTGTCATATTATCTTACCTCCGTTTTGATAGCTCCGGACTTGCAGTAGTTCTTGCAAAGTCCGCATCCGTTACACATTGTGGGGTCGATCTTTACCTTACCGTCCGCACCCTTTGTCATGGCAGGACAGCCGATCTTCATGCACAATCCGCACTTCTTACATTTGTCGGGATCCACAACGCAAAGGTTGGGGAATTTCTGACCCTTGAGAAGCACACAGGGAGCTTTTGCAATAATTACGGTAAGAGTATCGCTTGCAACGCTTTCGCGAACGGTTTTTTCAAGCTCCGCAACGTCAAAGGAGCTTACCTCAACTACATTTGGTACGCCGACAGCACGGCAAAGCTCTGCAAGGTCAATGGCATATGTATCCTCGCCCTTCAGTGTCTTACCTGTTGCCGCATGCTCCTGATGACCCGTCATACCTGTTGTACGGTTGTCAAGGATCATAACGGTTCCTGTGGACTTATTGTATACCATGTTTATAAGTGAATTAACGCCTGTATGAAGGAATGTGGAGTCACCGATCACTGCCACCCAATTTTTGATATAATCCTTGCCGCGAGCCTTTTCCATACCGTGAAGGGAGGATATACTTGCGCCCATACAGATGGTGGTGTCAATTACGCTAAGGGGGGCAACTGCGCCGAGAGTATAGCAACCGATGTCGCCTGCGGCGTGGATCTTCAGCTTACTGAGAACTGAGAACACGCTTCTGTGAGGACAGCCGGGGCAGAGTATGGGAGGACGGGCAGGGGAGTCCGCCTTTTCAAAAACCACCTCATCAATGCCGAAAACAGCCTTTTTAAGCATATTTGCGCTGTATTCTCCTTGACGGGTAAAGATCTCCTTACCCTTGACTTCATAGCCCCAAGCTTTGACCTGCTCCTCAATTACAGGCTCAAGCTCCTCGAATACATATACTGTCTCAACCTTTGACATAAAATCGTCAACAAGCTTTTTGGAAATGGGATTTACAAGACCGAGCTTCAGAACGCTTGCGTTGGGACAAGCCTCCTTTACATACTGATATGCGATACCGCAGGTGATAAATCCGATCTTGGTATCGTTTATTTCAGTCTTGTTTACAGAAAATTCTGCTGCGTCCTCTGCCATTTTCTTTTCTCTTGCCTCAACAACAAGGTGTCTGCCAATGGCGGATGCGGGCATCATAACATATTTACGCACGTCTCTTTCATATCCACGGTCAGGAACCTCGGTTCTGTCGCAAAGCTCAACTGCGCTCTGTGAGTGAGCAAGCTTTGTGGTGGTTCTGAGGATCACGGGAGTGTCATATTTTTCACTGAGCTCATATGCGATTTTTACAAATTCCTTGGCTTCGCTGCTGTCGGAGGGCTCAAGAACGGGAACGTGAGCCGCTCTTGCGATCATTCTTGTGTCCTGCTCATTTTGTGAGCTTGCAAGACCGGGGTCATCGGCAACTACAAAAACAGATCCGCCGTTTACTCCTGTGTAGGCGAAGGTATAAAGGGGGTCGCTTGCAACATTAAGACCTACATGCTTCATACATGCAAGGCTTCTGACACCTGAAATGGAAGCTCCGATTGCAACCTCTGCCGCAACCTTTTCGTTGGGTGCCCATTCGGTATATACCTCCTCATATTTTGCAAGATATTCACTGATCTCGGTGCTGGGAGTTCCGGGATATGCGCTGGAAAGCTTAACGCCCGCCTCATATGCGCCTCTTGCAATAGCCTCATTACCCAGCATTATTGTTTTTTTGCTCATTTTATTTAACACTCCTTAAATCTTTTACTCTTTTAGCCTTGCCCTCAAATCTCTGGAGGGTATTGGGGGATTCAAGCATTACCTTCGCGTCAAGTCCGAGAATAAGGCTCAGCTTACTCTTGACCTCCTTGGTGATGGTTTCAAGCTTTGTAAAGGAGTCGGTGCTTTCTGCAAGCTCGACCTTAACCGTAAGCTTGTCAAGATATCCCTCTCTTTCAAGAATGATCTCATAGTGGGGACCAAGCTCCTTGACACTGAGGATAACCTCTTCGATCTGGCTTGGGAATACGTTTACTCCACGGATCTTCAGCATATCGTCGCTTCTTCCCGAAAGGTTTTCCATACGGCAGAAGGTTCTTCCGCATTTACATTTATCGTAGAACAGACGGGTGATATCCTTGGTTCTGTAACGGATAAGGGGAAGCCCTTCCTTTTTGATGCATGTGATGACAAGCTCACCCTGTTCACCCTCGGGCAGCACCTCTCCTGTTTTGGGATCGATGATCTCGGGAATAAAGAAGTCCTCGTTGATGTGCATTCCGCAATGCTCAAGGCATTCTCCCGAAACACCGGGACCCATAAGCTCGCTCATGCCGTAGTTGGATGTAATGAGGACATCCTCCCCCCAATATCTGTGCATCTCCTCCCGCATGGCGTCTGTGAGAAGCTCACTTCCAACAAGAGCGATCTTTACGCCAAGGTCGCGCTTGGGCTCAAGACCCATTTCACGAGCCACCTCCGCAAGACGAAGGGCATATGACGGGGTTGCAACCAGCAGTGAGGTTTCAAAGTCCTGCATATACATGATCTGCTTCTGTGAGTTGCCTGTTGAGGAGGGGACGATTGCCGCGCCGATATTTTCAAGACCGTAGTGTAAACCGAGGGCGCCTGTAAACATACCGTAGCCGAAGCATATCTGAGCGGTATCTTCAGCAGTTGCGCCTCCCATACAAGCAATTCTTGAGACACATTCCGTCCAAGTTTTAAGGTCATTTTCCGTGTAGCCTACAACAGTGGGCTTACCCGTTGTTCCGCTTGATGCGTGAATTCTCACAAGCTCCTTTTTGGGAACAGCGAAAAGACCAAAGGGATAATTGTCGCGCATGTCCTGCTTTGTGACAAATGGGAGCTTTGCAAGATCCTTGAGGCATTTGATATCCTCGGGCTTCACACTCATTTCGTCCATTTTGCGACGGTAGGGCTCAACCTTTTCGTATACTCTTGATACGGTTTCCTTGAGACGTTCAAGCTGTAATTTTTCTATTTCTTCTCTTGGCAGAGTTTCTTCTTTAGACCAAATCATTATAAAAATCCTTCCTGTAAAACGGTATTATATATTGGGTGAATTATTTAATTTCGTCTTCAATGATATATATATAATAAAATAATATATTATAATAAAAAAACAAAAGAATTGTATCATATTTTTGCGGCTTTGTCAATATTCATTTAGCATTTTATCGCTTTAAAACAATAAAATTTTACTTTTGTCATTGACACTGAAAATAAAGTGTGATAAAATATTTACGGTAGGGGAAAGCAAAAGATTTTTAGGGGGAAAGCGGCTATGATAATCAATACCTTGACGGAATATATAAATGCAATAGAGAAGCTTAAAAGGAATTATTCTTATGAGTCCTTGTCCGATACAGGTGAATTTCAAGGTGCGGGGGGCGTGACAACACCGAATTTTATATACAGAGGGCAGGGAAACTATAAGAAGAATATATTGATCCCGGGAGCATTCAGATGGACAAAAAGCTCCGAGGGCTATGATGTTGGGGAATATTCGCTGCTTGAGTACAATATACTTGCGGACTTCATTTCCGACGGTTGCAGATATATAATGGACGTGCCCACAAGCGATCTTATTGCGTGGATGGAGATCGCCCAGCACTTTGGCGCACCTACAAGACTCCTTGATTTTACGGAAAACCCCTTGGTTGCCCTGTATTTTGCCTGCAGTAACCTTATCGATACCAACGCGTCGGTGTGGATCGTCAACGAATCGGCGTATAATGAGACATATTTCGGCTCTCAGATCCTGTTTCCCACATATGCCAAGGGACTCATTGACGGAGTTGTTGACTGCGAGATCGTAAGGACAAGGAATACCGCGGAGGACTCCTGCACACAGTATCCCGTAATTTACCGTCCCGCCTACCGTGAGGAGAGAATGTCCGCTCAATCAAGTGTATTCATGCTTTGGGGAAGCAAAAGGACATCCTTTACCGACATGATCCCCAAGGAACAGCATATGATATTTGATGAGGGGCCAAAAAACCGAAAAAACGGAATTTTATGTTATTTTGAAATACCCAAAAGCTCCAAAAAGAAAATACTGTCCCAGCTAAGTGAGCTTGGTGTAAACGAAAAATACATTTTCCCCGGTCTTGACGGCGTGGGAAAATATATCAGAAAAAAGTATTCCACCAAAAAATCGGTCTTCTCATAAGGAAGTTATAATTCATTTTGTAGGGACCGGCGTCCTCGACGGTCCTTAATACAAACGTCCTTATGAGAAACCGCGTAAGTCAGGTGCTTTTCCCTTTACACAAGGGAGCCTTATTTTCGGGTCGTTCGCGATGTTTGCACCAAAGCCTCCCTCCGAGGAAACGCTGATTAAATCGCCGCTACGAGGGAGAAAGAGTGAAAATAGAGAAATTTTTGATATTTTCCAAGATTTCTGCATCTTTAAGGGGAGTATATTGCCC
>SVUF01000074.1 GCA_015063395.1 Oscillospiraceae bacterium | reverse complement strand
AAGATGCAGAAATCTTGGAAAATATCAAAAATTTCTCTATTTTCACTCTTTCTCCCTCGTAGCGGCGATTTAATCAGCGTTTCCCCGGGAGGGAGCTGTCAGCGAAGCTGACTGAGGGAGAGTGCGTAACAAGGAAGATACTACAATCTTAAAGTCACGCAGGCTCCTTCCGTCACGGTTACGCCGTGCCACCTCCCTCTTGGAGGGAGGCTTGGCGAAAACATCGCGAACGAGCCGAAAACTTGGGAAAGGTAATTGTATTTTACGGACCGTCGAGGACGCCGGTCCCTACGGATTTTGTGCTAACATCGCCAACATCCTGTAGGAAAGCACTGAAAAAAACGAAAAATGTTCAGTTCTAAGTTATAAAAAAGAAAAAATAAAAAGAGGTAGACATGAAAAAAGCCATAATTGCCATGAGCGGAGGCGTTGATTCCAGCGTTGCGGCACTGTTGACAAAGAAAATGGGATATGAATGCGGGGGCGTGATGATGAGGTTTTCTGCCTGTCCCAATGACAGCAGTGAGGATGCGCGGGAAATTGCCAAAAGGCTTTCCATGCCATTTTATCTTTTTGATCTTTCCCATGAATTTGAGGAAAGGGTCATAAAGAAATTCATCAGTGAATATGAAAGGGGCGCAACCCCCAATCCTTGTGTTGAATGTAACCGCCATTTAAAGTTCGAGGAGCTTTTCAAGAGATGTGAGCCCCTTGGATATGATACTCTTGTGACGGGACATTATGCGAGGATAACCAAGGATATATCAACCGGAAGATACATGCTGAAAAAGGGAGTATTTACCCCTAAGGATCAGAGCTATGTGCTTTATAACATGACCCAAACTCAGCTTTCAAGGACACTTTTCCCAATGGGTGAGCTTACAAAGGAGGAGGCGCGTCAGATCGCCGCGGAAAACGGGTTTATAAATTCTCAAAAGCCCGACAGTCAGGACATATGCTTTGTTCCCGACGGAGATTATGTATCCTTTATCAAGAACTATACAAAAAAAGAATATGCCCACGGAGATTTTGTGGACACGTCCGGCAAAATACTCGGCAGGCATAGGGGAATTATAAATTATACGGTTGGACAGAGAAGGGGTCTTGGACTTGCACTTCCCGCACCTCTTTATGTAAAGAGCAAAAACGTTGAAGAAAACAAGGTGGTGCTTTGTCCCAACGATGAGCTTTTCCAAAAAAGCATAGTTGTCGGGGATATAAATTGGATTGATTCCGATAAGATCCCCGAGGCTTTCAGAGCCGCTGTGCGCATAAGGTACAACCAAAAGGAGACACCGTGCAGCGCAAGGCTAATTGACGAAGGACGCCTATTGGTTACATTTGATCAGCCTCAAAGAGCGCCGACTGTTGGTCAGGCTGTTGTATTTTATGATGCTGACACCGTCCTTGGAGGCGGAACCTTGGTGGAATAGTGCTTGCGATAGGTTATAAAGCAGGAAATAAAGTGAGCGCATGAGGTCATCACCCATGAGATCGGATAGGATATATACAGCACTGAAATGCTTTCGGGGAAGAATGGGCAAACTGCCTTGACCCACAAAATTCTGAAGGCACATGATCCCACAAGGGAAATGACCATTGGCAGAATGGAGTTTCCAAGGCCTCTTGAAATTCCGCAACCCACATCCATAATACCGCAGGTGAAATATGTAGTTGCGATGATGGTAAGTCTTGTAAGTCCTGCTGCAACTACCGCTTCGTCTCCGTGAGCATAAACTCCGAGAAGGGGCTTTCCCACAATCAAAGCAATAGCACCAAAAGCAATACCGACAACGGTTACGATTCCCGTACAGTAAAGTATGATGGGTCGTATCCGTTCTTTTTTTCCTGCTCCAAGATTTTGTCCAACAAAGGTCAGAGCGGTGTGGTGCAGGGCATTCATTGAAATATATATAAAGCTCTCCACATTTGCCGAGGCGGAGTTGCCCTGAATAGCTATATCGCCAAAGGAGTTTACTGTGGACTGTATCAATACATTGGAAAGTGCGAAAAGTGAGCCTTGAATACCTGCGGGCAAGCCGATGGCAATAATGCTTCCAAGCTTTTTGCGGTCGATCTTCAGATTTTTGAAGTCCAGCTTACAGCATGACTCAAGATGGGTCATGTGATAGACGATCATAAAGAACGCGACATACTGAGAAATTGCAGTGGCAATTCCAACTCCAACGGCTCCAAGTCCAAAGAAATATACCATAACAAAGTTAAGGATCACATTTACAATACCCGAAATTGCAAGGAAGATAAGGGGACGCTTGGTGTCGCCCGAGGATCTGAGGATTGAAGCGAGATAGTTGTAGATCACGTTTGCGGGAACGCCCACAAAGTATGCCTGCATATAAGGAACGGCTTCCTTCAGAAGATTTGGCGTCGTTCCCATGAGAGTCAGAAAAAACTTTGCAAAAACGAAGCCGAATACCGCAATTATTATTCCGCAAATTGCTGAAAACAGGAAGGATGTGCCGACGACCTTTTTGACCTCACCATATTTTTTTGCGCCGTAATCTCGGGCAACATTTACTGCCGCACCTACTGCAAGACCGATGAAGGTGTTGACGATGAGACCGATCAAGGACGAGCATGCCCCTACTGCTCCCATGGCGACGCTTCCCGAGAACATACCAACAACGATCATGTCTGTAGCGTTGTATAGAGTCTGCAAAAGCCCCGTCAGCATAAGGGGAATGGTGAATGAAATGATTTTCGGTAAAAGAGGACCTTCGGTGAGATCCGAGGATCGCTGATCAGATGTCTTTAAAGTTTTCTTTTTTAGTTCTGCTTCCATTTTCTTTTTCCAAAAGATAGATCTTTATTATGTTATTATTGTTTAATGTATTTATTGCTGATCAAAGCGCGTCCTCTGTGACCTTTTCGCTTTTACTCCAACGTCCGTTGGGGTTAAGGGAAAGGCGGCAGAATCCGCGGTGGGGCATATCCTTGATGTAGAAATTACCGTAGGAGTCGGTGGCAACGGAGATATATCCGCCAACAGTGTATGATCTGCAGGGAATTCCTCGGATATAGACTGTTTCTCCCTCTTCAATGGGCGCGTCCTCGCCTGCAAGGGCATCGGCTACGGTACGGATATCCCAAAGAAATTTGTCGCTGATGGCTTCTCCCTGCACAAGCTTGCCGTCAACAAACGTATATGAATAATATTCATCGGAGCTTTCTGTAATGGTGGCATAAAGCTCTGCGGTCTCATAGCATCTTGAAAGTTTATAAAGATTGCTGAGGGCGCTTTGGTAGGTATATACGCCCTCGGCATTTGCGAGGTAGCATATACGTCTGCCGCCCGACTCAAAATATGAGAAATCGGGGATCTCATCAAAATTAAGGTCGATGAAGGATGCGGTGAGGGCAAAAAGCTCCCTGTCGTTTACCGCGATTGCGCCAAGGGAGGCGTATACGGTTTTGTCAAGGTTAAAAATTACGGTTGAGTCTTCTCCAAGGTATATTTTATAAACGCTTTCTCCAAAGGTAAATGGACCTACGGTATCGGGGCTGTCAAATCTTGGATCCCAGGTTATATCGGGAGTTTTTGTAGGCTCGGGGGATAAGGTGGGCTTTTGGGTCGTTGGAGCGGCTGTAGGTTCTGTGTCCGTCGGCTCCTCGCTTTTTGGAAGGTCTGTTTTAATTCCTTCGGTAGTGTTGGGAGTCGGAGTCGGATCTGTTGTATTTTCACAGCCGTAAAAGCCGGCGGTCAATATTAATAATGTAAGGAGAAGCAGTGGGAATAGTGCTTTATTTTTCATTTTTAACAGAAACACCCTCCTCAAATTCGGGGATCGGCGTTGCAAGAGGAAGCTCTACAAGCTCGGGATTATCAAATATTTTTTTGATCATCTTAATGCTGTTAGCAAAGTAGAAGCCGTCTGCAAGACGCTCGTCAACAGTAAAGCTGATGTCAAGTGAGTCACGCATTTCGTAGCTTCCGTCGGGATTGAAGAAGGGACGGAGCTTTTTCTCATTTATCACCACAAAAAATGAGTTTGTACCCCAATTTACAAGGTGGTGGTAGTTTGCGCTCATTTTGATACTGCCTAAATTTGAGATGAATACGGAGCAATATTCAGGGTCGTCGTGTCTGAGAAATTCGGGATAGTGACCGTGATATTCGAGGGTCTTGAGGATCCACACAAGGAATCTTATGAGAAATCTCGGAAGCTTTGCCACAAAATCCATATCCCCTGTAATTCCGTCTTTTTTTTCTTCCCGTCTTACATGGTATACAAATTTCTTTACCTTATTGTATATCTGGAAGATGGGCGCCTCATCGGAATCGCGGTCAAGCTTAATTACCGCCAAGGATTCACCGCCGCTTAGGGTGAATTTACGTCTCACCACAAACGCAAATGTGAGATCCCGTCTTTCGTAGATCCTGTGTCCCGAGATGAAATAGTTCATTTTCGGACGGAACGTCATGACCTTTGCAAGCGCCGCCATGAAAAAGTGGAAGAATGTATATTTGAATTCGGGGTCGTCGGCATTCTTTTTTGCAATGTACTCGTTTACCTTGGTCAAATCAAAGACCTCGGACAGAAAAGCCTCGTTGTTGGTTCTGTCGGGCATAAGATATGGAGTCAGGACATGCATGGAGTCAAGATCTCTCACGCGGTATCCGTCTTTACGGTCACCGAATCTGCGTTTTCTGTTTTCGTAGCCTTCGTTTTTTACGTTTTCCTTTTTTGACATCTTTTTTGTGTCCTTTCGTTAGTTTAAAGGTTTATTGAATGCTTTTGCTTGCTTCAAGAACGGCATTATATACCTCGCTTTTGGGAAGATCCCTTTCCTTTGCCACGGCTTTTATGGCGTCGGTCTTCTTCATGCCCGTTTCTATAAGGTATTCAACATGCTGTGGCAGTGTCATGTCGGACCAATATTTTTTGATGTCCTTCTCCTTTGCCCCTTCAATTACAAGGACATATTCTCCTCTTGGGGCATTGGTTTTATAATACTCCGATGCTTCCTCAAGAGTGGTTCTCATTACGTCCTCATTGAGCTTTGTAAGCTCTCGGCAAAGAGCGATCTTACGATTTCCCAAAAATTCAAGAAGATCGTCAAGGGTTTTCACAAGCTTGTGGGGGGCTTCATAAACGATGAGGGTCCTTTTTTCCGTTGAAAGCTCCGTCAGACGCTCACGCCTTTCGCTTTTGGAGCCTGAAATAAATCCCTCAAAAGCAAATCTTGAGGTGGAAAGACCCGATAGGATAAGGGCGCAAATAACTGCTGCCGAGCCGGGTACTGCCGTGACCCTTACACCGTTTTCCGCGCAAAGCGCCACAAGATCCTCACCGGGATCCGATATGGCGGGAGTTCCTGCGTCGGAAACAAGAGCTGCTGACTGTCCCGATTTGAGCTTTTCTACGATCATCATGCCCTTTTCGCGCTTATTATGCTCAAAATAACTGATAAGATGCTTTTTTTCAATGCCTAAATGCGACAGAAGCATTCCTGTATTTCGGGTATCCTCTGCGGCAATAAAATCCACCTCGGAAAGAACCTTACAGGCTCTTGGGGATATATCGGAAAGGTTGCCGATGGGGGTTGCTACAAGGTATAGCGTACCGCCCTCGATCTTATTTTTCTCGGGAAGCCCCGAGGTTTCATCAAACTTTTTTATATAGCTCATTGAATTCACCATGCTCCATAATATATTGGTATTCTGCCGAGTCTTCCTCTCCTGTCTTGATAAACAGGGGCGGGGTAACGATCATGCCCTCCTTACCCCCTTTTTTGCCGGAGCATAGAATAAGGCAAGGACGGTGGCGGAGGTTCGGGAATATCATTGTAAGGCGTTTTGGCTCAATTCCGTTTTTTTTCATGGCGTCAAAAAGCTCTGCCATACGGTCGGGAGGATATACCGCCACAAAGTCGCCGCCGTATCGAAGAAGCCGTGATGCCGCCTTGCAAAAATCGCAAATTGTGCCAAAAACCTCATGGCGAGCCACGGTCTTTTCATCGTATTGATTTTTCCTTCCGCTGTCCTGTCTCATATAGGGAGGATTTGAAAATACAAGATCAACTTCTCCGTTTGTATCCTTTGCCGAAGCCTGCCTCACATCGCGGCAGATGACCTCAATTCCGTCTTCCATGGCGTTTATTGCGGTGTTACGCTTGATCAGATCGGCAAACTGCTCCTGTATTTCATAGACATATATCTTTTTTGCTTTTTTTCTTGACAAAAGGAGCAGGGATATAATTCCCGTACCGCCGCCAAGCTCAGCAAACACCTTGTTTGGTGTGCCCTGTATATATCCTGCAAGAAGCAGGGCATCTGTGCCGAAGGTCAGTCCGTTTTTGCGCTGTATAAGTCTGACACCGTCGTTGACAACGTCAAGCCGCTCATCAGGCATAAGCTCAATATCCATATGATCGTCCACTCTCTTTTTTTACTTTTAATTATTGTATTTTTACTTTATGGAAAATTACTCGATTTTGGAGTAAAACTGATTTTTAAAGGAACAGCTTTACCCTGTCCGCGCTGTGCCTTATTTGGTTTTGCACACGTCCACCCATGAGGCATGGGGCAGGATCTTTTCAAGCTCGTCGGGTGTAAGCTTCACCGCGCTGCCTGCATTGCCTGCGGCGGGATATACGGTGTCGTATTCCTTGAGGGAAACATCAAGAAATATGCGGACACCCTCATTTACTCCAAATGGACACACTCCTCCAACCTCGTGTCCCACAAGGGTTGCAGCTTCCTCATAGGAAAGCATGGTCGCCTTTTGTGAAAAGCGCGCCTTATATTTCGGATTGTCAATTTTTCTGTCCCCTGCCATGACAATGAGGGCACATCCTTCCTTTTGCGAAAAGGATAGTGTCTTGGCAATGTGACATTCCTCGCACCCTATTGCCGCCGCGGCTTCGGGTACTGTTGCTGTTGATATATCGAAAAGCCTGATCCTTTCGGCGTATCCCGCCTTTTCAAGATAGGCTGTTGCTTTCTCAAGTGACATTTTTTACCTCTTTTTTTGTTTTTGCGTATAAATCCCTGCGAAACCTTCTTTACGGTTTGGGTTTTAACGCCTTTAATTATAATCCTGTAAATTAAAACAAGCTAAAAATAAATGTGGGCAGACTCCCTGTAAGGAAATCTGCCCGCATTATTCGGCATAAGCCGATGAAGATGATTTAGAGCCGATTATTCAGCCTTGGGAGCGCCAACGGGGCAAACGCCTTCACAAGCGCCGCACTCGATACATTCATCAGCATTGATAACGTACTTGCCGTCCTTTTCAACGATAGCGCCAACGGGGCACTCGCCTTCGCAAGCTCCGCATCCGATGCACTCATCAACGTTAATTATGTAAGCCATTTCTGTAACCTCCGTATTTTATAATTTACTTCGTTAGTATAATAACACATATTTTTGAAAAAATCAATCGTTTTTTAATATTTATTTTTTTATTTTGCATAAAAATTTTCCCGCCCCCTCTGTTTTGTATTATAAAAGACACAAAAGAGAAGGGGCGCGCCAAGGCTTTTTTGGAGCTGCGGCATTTTTTGCATGTCAGTTCTTTTTTCTGAGGAAGGACATAAATCTTGCAAAAGCAATAGCGCGGCGGCTTCTCTTGGAAAGCGCCGCAATAGCTGCGTAAAGAACGCCCGTTGTTTTTACAAGCTCTGCCTTGAGCCTTAGTATAATTTCGTGGTTTCCCTTTGATTCAATATAAAAATCCCAACGGGAGCTTTTTGCAAGGTCGTCGAAGATCTCGGCTTCCTCTTGGGACATACACAGCAGGCGGGCAACTGAGGAAAGCTCTTTGGAGCTGATTATGATCTCCTCGGAAGTGAAGATCCGCACCTCTGATGTGAGCATATTATTGTCCTTGGAAAAGCCTAATTTCAAGTGTCGGCAATTTCTTTTGGTCAACGCGGAGATCAGGGACAGCAGGGCTGAAATATAGCTTTCGGAGTTTTTGATTCCGAAGGCGTCGGGAGATGGAAATTCCATGGAAAAGTCGTAGCTTGTAACTCTTTTTCCAATGCCTCGGTACATATATCCGATGTATCTGTTGAAGATATAACCCATGCTGTCAACACTCATTGCAAGAGCGTTATTTTCCTCGTCCATTGGGCGAAGACCCCGAAGCACAAGACTGCGGTGCTTTATAAATTCCTTTTCCGAGCGTTCGGAAAATTCGGGGTATATTTTATCAAAAATGCTGTCGGCATAGCTCCTGAGCCTGTAAAACTGCTTTTTGTCAGCATCAATTTCGTCGTCATCAAGGAATATGAAGACGAAATGGTCCTCCTTTTTGTGAAGCAGTACAGCGCAAAGCTTATAATTGGAAATAAGGCAGGGCTTGATAATGACGCAGTCGCCATGGTTTTTCAGTGGCGACAGCGCTTTGCCATTCGGTGATAAATGATCGGGGAGATATGATCTGACCTTTGGCAAATCACAGCCTGATGCGTTTTTGCTTTTGTGGAGGATACTGCCCGTTTTGTCACATATCAAAACAGGTGCGTTTTCATATATGCCCTTTGTGTTCCCTTCATAAAAATGGGACAAAATGATTTTTGTAAGCCTAAAATTATTCATGATCCTTCTCGTTTGGAAAAAATAGTAAATCTGTTAATAAAAAAACATGGATGATATGTCAAGAAGTATAGCAATTAAAGACGAGAAAGTCAAGAGCGATATATATTTGAGCAATCGGAAAATGATTTGACAAATGCAACTTGTCAAAATGTACAAAAAAACATAAAGGACGTCCGATATAATGAAAAAAACTCCGAAAATGTAACAAAATTTAAAATTTTTTGAAATTTCTATTGTATAAATGGAAAAAATGATGTACAATACTCCCGAAGAGAAATATTTTAATTATATTTTGGAGGACAAAAATTATGGCAAATGTAAAAGTAGCTATTAACGGTTTCGGAAGAATCGGACGTCTTGCTTTCAGACAGATGTTCGGAGCAGAAGGATATGAGGTTGTTGCGATCAATGACCTTACAAGCCCCAAGATGCTCGCTCACCTTCTCAAGTACGACACAGCTCAGGGTAACTATGTTGCTCAGGGTCACACAGTTGAATCCAAGGAACCCGTAATGGCTGAAGACGGAAAGACAGTTGTAACTCCCGGTTCAATCACAGTTGACGGAAAAGAAATCACAATCTACGCATGCCCCAAGGCTGCAGATCTTCCCTGGGGAGAGCTTGGTGTTGACGTTGTTCTCGAGTGCACAGGCTTCTACACATCAAAGGCAAAGTCACAGGCTCACATCGATGCAGGCGCAAAGAAGGTAGTAATTTCCGCTCCCGCAGGAAATGACCTTCCCACAATCGTATATTCTGTAAACGAGGGCACACTTACTGCAGAAGATACAATCATCTCTGCTGCTTCTTGTACAACAAACTGCCTTGCTCCTATGGCAAAGGCTCTCAACGATTACGCTCCTATCCAGAGCGGTATCATGACAACAGTTCACGCTTACACAGGTGACCAGATGGTTCTTGACGGACCTCACAGAAAGGGTGACCTCCGCCGTGCACGTGCTGCTGCTCAGAACATCGTTCCTAACTCTACAGGTGCTGCAAAGGCTATCGGCCTTGTAATTCCCGAGCTCAACGGCAAGCTTATCGGTTCTGCACAGAGAGTTCCTACATGCACAGGTTCTACAACAATCCTTGTTGCAGTAGTTAAGGGAACAAACGTAACAAAGGAAGGCATCAACGAGGCTATGAAGGCTGCTGCTTCCGAGTCTTTCGGATACAACACAGACGAGATCGTTTCTTCTGACGTTATCGGTATGCGTTACGGTTCTCTCTTCGATGCTACACAGACAATGGTAGCAAAGATCGACGACGAAACATACCAGGTACAGGTTGTTTCTTGGTACGACAACGAGAACTCCTACACATCTCAGAT
>SVUF01000073.1 GCA_015063395.1 Oscillospiraceae bacterium | reverse complement strand
CTTGCATACGGAATTCCTGCAGGCGGTGATCTTGAATATACGGACGAGGTTACATTGTCAAGAGCCATTGAGGGCAGACGCGAGGTTTAATTTAGAAAATGAAACGGTTCGCTTACGTGAGCCGTTTTGCATTTTAGTAGAATAAATTAAAAAACTCTATTGACAAAACTACAGCCATGTATTAAAATCAATAGTATATTTATAGAATATCGAAGATATCAAACCTTAAATAGAGGAAATATGAAAAAAATTATATTATTGGCACTTTGCATTATAGGAGCTTGTCTTCTCTCTTCGTGTACACTTTCCAATCATGAAATTCCAATTCCGAATCTTACGGATCTGTTTTATGATATACCGGGAATGTCTGATACAACAGAGTCGGCAGGGACGAGTTTTCTCACCGAAGCTCCAATGCAAACAGATATCGAAACGACCTTGCCCGAAACCTCAAGTGTTCCTGTTGGAATAATCATTCCCGATGTCCTTTCATCAAAATATGATGATATAGTTATAAAATCCAAAAATGCATTTGTTTATGATGTGGATAAGGGGCTGCAGTATAAAAAAGGCGATCTGACAGCGCCGTTGTATCCTGCTTCGGTTACAAAGCTTTATACGGCAAGAGTTGCGCTGAAATATCTTGATCCCGATACAGTTGTAGAAGCGGGTGATGAGCTGAAGCTGAGAGCTCCCGATTCTTCCGTCGCATATATCAGTAAAGGACAAAAGCTGACAGTGGAAATGCTTATTGAAGCCATGATGCTTCCAAGCGGAAATGATGCGGCATATGTTCTTGCTAATGCAGTTGGAAAAAAGCTCCGTCATGATGAAAATGCTACTCCGGAGGATGCAGTCAAGACATTTATGTTTGCAGTAAACAAGCAGGCATATCTTGACGGAATGTATTATACCCATTTTACCACTCCTGACGGATACCATAGTGATGACCATTATACTTGCATGCAGGATCTTATAATCATAGCAAATTTGGCTTTGCAAAATGAAACGATCATGAAATATACAGGACTGTATAAGGATCAGGTTTTCTTTGTAAGCGGAGAAACTATCACATGGAAGAATAATAATCCCTTTGTAAATCCACACTCAAGCTATTACAGAAAGAACGTAATAGGACTTAAAACAGGATATACAAGCAAGGCGGGATCCTGTATAGTGACCGCCCAAAGAATAGGTGATTCTACGGTTTTGGTTGGAGTATTTGGAGCATCAAGCTCGGATCGCAGAAACAACGATACTGCAACACTTCTTGATATTGCCGCAAAATATCAAAAATAATAATTACATAATTTTAAAAATTACTACTTCAAATTCAAATATTTTTCTATATAATAAAACACCGTATTGTTGGTTGGCAATACGGTGTTTTGTTATAATTTTGAAAATATTATTGTTCTTCTTCAATAACTGAAATACCAAGAACATCGAGGTCCTTTTTAGCAACGGGAGAAGGACAAGCTGACATGATTTCGGAGGCATTCTGTACCTTGGGGAATGCAATTACATCACGGAGGCTTTCTGCCTCGGCAAGTACCATGACAAGTCTGTCAAGACCCATGCCTGATCCTCCGTGGGGAGGCGCGCCGTATTTATAGGCATCAACAAGGAAACCGAATTTAGCTTCAATTTCTTCCTTGGTAAGACCAAGGGCATTGAACATCTTTTCCTGGAGCTGCCAGTCAGTAATTCTGATGGATCCTGAAAGAAGCTCAATTCCGTTGAGGACCATATCGTATGCCTTAGCTCTTACATTACCGGGATCGGATTCAAGATATTCAAGACATTCGTCAAGGGGCATTGTAAAGGGGTGGTGCATTGCAACCCATGAGGAAGATTCATCGTCCCACTCAAAGAATGGGAATTCTGTGATCCAAAGGAAATTATACTGATTTTTGGGAATAATATCAAGCTTACGGGCAACAATTCCGCGAAGCGCTCCCAATACAGGAAGAACGATCTTGTTGCTTCCTGCGCAAATGAGGGCTGTGTCGCCCTTTTCAAGACCAAGTCTTGTGTAGATGGCGTTAAGCTCATCCTCGGTCATGAATTTAGCAAATGAGCAGTTGGGCGCTGCATCACTCCAACGAATGTAGGCAAGTCCCTTTGCTCCGATACCCTTGGCATGCTCTGTGAGCTTGTCGATCTCTTTTCTTGTGAGTTTGTCAGCGGAATTCTTTGCAACGATTGCGCGGACACTTCCTCCTTCAGCAATGGGAGTTGAGAAAGCTCCGAAACCGCATGAAGCAACAACATCGGAAATATCGTTGATCTTCATGTCAAATCTTGTATCGGGCTTGTCAGAGCCGTAAAGATTCATGGCATCTGCATAAGTCATGCGGGGCATGTCTCCAAGCTCAATTCCGAGAAGCTCCTTGAACACTCGCTTGATGAAGCCTTCATTCATCTGCATAATGTCTTCCTGTGTAGCAAAGGACATTTCAAGGTCGATCTGTGTAAACTCGGGCTGACGGTCAGCACGGAGGTCCTCATCTCTGAAGCAACGTGCGATCTGAATGTATCTGTCGTAGCCTGCAACCATAAGAAGCTGCTTATAGATCTGGGGAGACTGAGGAAGCGCATAGAATGATCCCTTATGTACTCTTGAAGGAATGAGGTAGTCACGAGCTCCTTCGGGAGTTGACTTCATCATCATGGGAGTTTCAATTTCATAAAATCCGTTTTCGTAGTAATATTCTCTTGCAACTCTTGCAACATCATGACGGAACTTTATGTTGTTCTGAAGGGAAGGACGGCGCAGATCAAGATATCTGTATTTGAGGGCAAGCTCATCCTTTGCTTTCTTTGAATCAGAAATTTCAAAAGGAGTTGTCTTTGCAGCTGAAAGAACCTTAAGCTCAGTAACAAAGATCTCAACTTTTCCTGTAGGGATATTATTATTAATGGAGTCCCTCATTCTTACAGTACCCTTTGCCGAAAGAACAAATTCACTGCGGATTGAGAATGCAATGTCAAAAATGTCCTTGTTGCTGTCGCTGTCAAATGCGAGCTGAACAACGCCTGTTCTGTCACGAAGGTCGATAAAGATCAAAGAACCAAGGTCACGCTGACGCTGAACCCAACCGCAAACACAAACATTTTCGCCAATGTTAGCTTCTGTAAGTGTTCCGCAGTAATGTGTACGCTTATCATTAGTAGTAAATAATTCTGCCATAAAACTGATATCCTTTCTTGGACTTAATAATTTTAATCTTCTTTATCTTTTTTATCTTTTTCCGATTCTTCATCGGGTGTTTCAAGAATTTCGATGATTATATCATCAATTCTATTGTTTGTAATGCTTTGAACGGTAACGCGGAGTCCGTCCTTTTCAAATGTATCTCCGATCTCGGGGATCTTTTCAAGCGCGTTGATGATCCAGCCTGCAACGGTTGTAAAATCATATTCACCGTCAAGTCTGAATTCTCCGGGAAGCTCATCAATTTCCACAAGTCCCTTAACGAGATAGGTACCGTCAGGACGCTTGATTATATTTTCTGTAACATCATCACGTTCGTCGTAGATCTCTCCAACAAGTTCTTCAAGGATATCCTCAACAGTGATGATACCCTGTGTACCTCCGAAATCGTCTACAACAACAGCAAGATGGCTTTTTTCGGTTTGAAGTATTTTGAGAACGTCGGCAACGGCACTGTGAATGGTTATATATTTTACGGGGATTATTACGGACTCAACATTTGCAGAGCCCAGCATAACCTTTTCGTAAAAGTCTTTTTGATTTATAAGACCGATAATGTGGTCGATGTTTTCTTCATATACGGGAATTCGTGAAAATCCGCTTTCCTTAAATGTGTGGAATATATTTTCTTTTGTTTCTTCTTTATCAATGGCAACTACCTTAACTCTGGGAGTAAGAACTGCCGCAACCTCAACATCATTGAAGGAAATAGCACTCTTGATGATCTCGCTTTCATCAGAGTCGATCTCTCCTTCGCTTTCAGCCTCGGAAACTATTGTAATGATATCTTCTTCAGTTACGGTTGATTCCTTTTTGATCTTGAAAATCTTGAAAAGCCCTTTTTTCCAAAGTGTAAAAACAAAATTTATGGGAGTGAAGATAAAGATCAAAAGACGTATCAAGGGAAGAGAAAACATGGCAAATGCCTCAGGCATTTCTTTTGCAATGTTTTTAGGAGTAATTTCACCAAAGATCAAAACTGCAACTGTAATGATCACGGTTGAAAGCGCCGCGCCCGAAACGGGAAAATGGAAGGTGAAATAAATTGTTGCAACGGTTGTAAGAAGAATGTTAACAATATTGTTGCCTATGAGAATTGTGGTTAGAAGCTTGTCATACTTGTCGCATATTTTTAGCACGGTTTCTGCTTTTTTATTACCTGAGTTTGCAAGGCTTTTCATTTTCACCTTGGAAAGAGATGTGAATGCTGTCTCTGTTGCGGAGAAATAAGAGGATAAAAGCAGAAGAATAATTGCTGAGCATAAAAATAACGGTGTACTGTCCATGGTTGTTAAAATAATTCCTTTTCTTTTTTTAAATTTTATATTTAAAATGATACAATGATCATTTTATAACATTTATTGTTTTTTGTCAATGATTTTAAGCTTGATAAGCTTGTTTCTGACTTTGTGGATGTAAATAACAATCAGCTGATCCATCAAAATATCAACTACAATGAGGGCTATGTTGGAAAGCACGAGAACAATGGCGATCCATGCTAAAGTCACCTTCTCATCAACAATAATTCCCAATACCTTGCCGAAGACCTCGACTGCAAAAACAAGTGCGATTGATACAAGGTTGAAGCAAATAAGCTTAATGACCCAAAGAAGCGATCTTTTACGGATCTTCTTTCCAAGGAAAAGCTTAAACATTGGATACCAGCCTGAAATAAAAGCAAAGAACAGGCCGCAAAATTTTGAAGGTAAAAAGAGAACCGAAATGATGGCGGTGGAAAAATAAATACCCCAAGCGGTCTTATATCCGAATTCCAAAAGTGCGATCCAAATTATGATTGCGGAGACTGCCGCAAGGGTAATATCAAGAGATTCTATTATAGTGCCGAGAGAATTGATGGCACAGCATAGTGCTGAAAGCATTGCCGCAATGGCAATATGCTTTGTTCGTTGATTATTTCGCTTCATATTATTTCTGTTAACAACATCTGATAAGATCGCCGCCCATACATTCACAGCAGCAGTCTGCACAAATCAGACCTTGGCAAATTGAGCAGGTGTCACATGAGCTTGCGGAGCTTGTTTGATAAGTGCTGTTTCTTGATGCATTTATGTTTTTGAATTTATTAAGTGCGTCACTGTATTCTGCGTTTTCAGGATCAAGATAACAAGCGGTCTCATAGTATTTCTGGGCGTCATAATAATAACCGCGCTTTGCAAGAATACAACCCTTCAGAAAGTTCCATTCAGCATTACGCTCGGAAACAGGAACATAATCAAGGTATGTACCTGCCTCGGAAAAACGCCCTTGATTGATCAGAACTCTGATCTGTGAAAATGAAACATTTCCCGATGAGGAAGAAGAAGCGGTGGAAGAGCCCTGTGCTCTTTGCTTTTGAATGGTATCATAAGCCTCATTGATCTCTTTCATCTTTTCCTCAACGAGATCTGCAAGAGGATTGTTTACATAATTGTCGGGGTGATATTTTCTTGCAAGATTCCTGTATGCTTTTTTTATTTCTTCGTCGGTTGCATCATGGGAAACTCCAAGAACCTTATAGGGATCGTTCATTGTTTAATTCCTTTCATTTTGTTAAGCTCGGTTTTTGCTTTTGCGATCACCTTTTCCTCAACATCAAAGGTTCCGAGCAAAACTATGTTTTTAATGATCTGTGAAATATCCTCATCAGAAAATCTTATTTTATTAATACAAGCATCTGCGGGAGTGAGTGTCATTTGTAAAGTGTTTTTGATGATTGAAAAATCAATTTCATTTTCCTCTTTAAAGGGATTATAGTTTCCTTTTTTGATGTCGTGGCACAGATCATCCACAGCATCAACAATATAGATCCATTTTCCGATGCTTTTAAAAATTTCAGCAAGAACATATTTTTGCAGATCGTCGTCAATGCCGAATACTGCAATAACGGAAAGGATCTCGCCAAATATTTCGGCAGGAACATCGGGGGACTTAAGATTTTCCTTTTCTGCTTCGGAAAGCCTGTCTAAAAGAACACGGATCTCCCCGTCGGGAACATTGTGGGCAAGAGCTTTTTTTCTTGCAGCGGAAAAAAAGGGAAGAAGAAGCATGGATCTTGCTTTGCCAAGTCCGCGAGAATCATGAAAGTCGTCAAGAAGCTTGTAGTATGTAAGAACGGAAGCAACACAGGCTGTGTAATCTATGGAACAGCAGGCATCGATCACTTTCTTTTTTTTTATGGGATTATATGCGCACCGTCCGTCAGTGAGAGAGAATCTTTCACCTGTAACAACACTTCTTACAAGAGCAAGAAAAACGAAATCATAAGAAAGAGAAAAAGCGGAAAAAAAACCGGTCAATTTCTTTTGACGCTTGCAAAGTCCGCAGTAAACTGCCTTGTAAAGCTCATTTTGTCTGACCTTAAGATCGGGGACAAACGGTTTGACATATCCGAACATCTTTTCCTCCAAAACAAAATTTCATACTATTATAATATAGTTTGTAAAAAAAGTAAATATCTTTTTATTAAAATTTATAATTTCTTCAAAATTTTGTTTAAAGAATTTCTTTAATTTTTTCAAGATCGTCAACAATATAATCTACATATAGAGATGATTCACATTTGTTTCTAAGCTCATCAAACAAAATGGTTGTAAGACCATAGCTTTTACCGCCGATGATGTCAGCGCGTAAGGAATCTCCGATAATTGCAACGGTGTCAGGAGAGGGGTTGCCAAGTCTTTCAAAGCAGCCGTCGAAAAATTCCTTTGAGGGCTTTGAGGCTCCGAACATTTCCGATGTGAAAAGATGATCGAAGTAATCATACATGCAACAGTTTTTCAGTCTTTTGATCTGCTGGCTTGTTACAGCGTTTGTTGATGCGCAAAGTGTATATTTTTCAGAAAGGTATTTTAAAATGCTGTGTGAGTTTTTGATTGGAATTGCAGATTCGGATATATTGGTATAAAAGGTTTCTTCAAATTTTTCTCCGTCATAGTTGACCCCAATCTTTTCAAAAATGGTATTCCAACGGATCTTTCTGAGGATTTTTATGTCAATCTCTCCTTTTTCAATTCTTTTCCAAAGATCGTTGTTTATAGGGTGGAAAATTTCAAGAATATTACCGGGTAATTTAACTCCGTGAACCCTTGAGGCTGAATTAATTGAATATTCAACTGCGGCGTTAAAATCCAACAAGGTGCCGTCAATGTCAATAAATACTGTTTTGATCATAAAAGATATCTCCCAAAAAAAGCCGCTCATTCATTTGACTGAACCAAAAGAATAAACGGCAATCTTTGTTTATGCAAAAATTAAATTAGCAGATGCAATGATGTCGCCAATGGGCTTAGAGCTGTAAACTCCGTTGAATACCCATTTAGCACTGACCTCAATGCCGTTTTTGAGTTCTTCATCGGAAAGCTCATAGGTAACTGTTGTAAATTTTGTTGCCTGTTTTCCGGCTTCGGGATCAATTCTGATGTTGGGGGTGGAATAACCGAATTTTTCTTCCCCAACCATTACAACTCCGCTGTCCTTACCAATGGCATAAAGACTGTAGGAGGAAAGCACAACGTCAATTGTAAGAACATACTTGCCGCTTGTTTCGCTTTTCTCTATATTCCAATCACATACAAGATTGAGCTTCGTGCCCGTATCAGAAGAGAAGCTTCCCGATGTAATTGTGGGAACAAACTCAGGGGTGGGCGTGGGAGTAGGTGTTGGAGTAGGAGTGGGCGTTGGTGTGGGCGTGGGTGTCGGAGTAGGCGTGGGTGTTGGCGTTGGCGTGGGTGTTGGCGACGGTGTAGGAGTAACTGCCGTATCTGTTGTTACAGTATCAGCAGGTGTTGTTTGGGGTGTTGGAGATGTGTCCGTTGGATTCGGTGTATTCTGTGTAGCTGTGGGAGTAGGTGTCAAAGTTTCAGGCTCGTCCTTTTGACAGCTTGAGAAAGCAAGAGAAGAGGAAAGGAGCAAAGCTGTTAAAGAAACAAGTGCAAATATACGTTTTTTCATTTTAAAACCTCCATTATCTAAGTAACATAAATATTATATCAGTAATATCTCATAAAATCAACACGAAATTTGTTAAAATATAAAATTTTCTTGATTTATTTTATTTTTTATGATATAATACCAAGGATATTAAAATGGGTTAGGAGGCAAAAAGTTTGCGATCATGGCAAATATGATAGATAAAAATAATATTGGCGGAAGCTTTTTAAAATTGAAAAGAGCTTTGTTTGATAAAATGTATTCATCCTTAAATGCAGAGCAAAGGAATTCGGTATATTCCGTAAACGGACCCTTGCTTGTACTTGCAGGTGCGGGAAGCGGAAAAACAACAGTACTCGTCAGAAGAATTGCTCATATTCTGAAATATGGAAATTCATATTTTGATTCCACCGTTCCTTCCTTTGTCACTGTTGAGGAGCTTGAAAAAATGGAGGAGCTTTACTTGTCGGGGTCGGCGGAAGAAATTTCAGAGGAGCTTGAAAAATACGCTGTAAGACCCTGTAAGCCTTGGCATATCATGACCATTACCTTTACAAATAAGGCTGCAAATGAAATGAAGTCAAGACTTGAAAAGATACTTGGGGACGGAAACGGCAAGGAGGTTTGGGCAGGAACATTCCACTCCATTTGTGTAAGAATACTTCGTCAGTATACCGTTGAAGCAGGTCTACAGCCAAACTTTACGATTTATGATACCGACGACTGCAAAAAGATCATAACACAGATCATAAAATCCTTGAACCTTGATGATAAGGTGTTTGTTCCGAGAAGCGTAATGACTGCAATCAGCAGAGCAAAGGATTCTCTAATGTCACCTGAGGAATACGCAGCTCTTAACAGTAAGGACTATAAGCAGGCGTCTATTGCTAAGGTATATAAAAATTATGCAAAGCTTCTCGAGGATGCAAATGCCGTTGATTTTGATGATATCATTTACAGAACAGTAAATTTGCTTAAGAACAACGAAGAGGCAAAAAGCTATTATCAGAATCGCTTCAAATATATTTGCATAGACGAGTACCAGGATACCAACAAGGCTCAATTTGAGCTTGCAAAGCTTTTGTCGGGAAAATACAGAAATCTTATGGTTGTAGGTGATGAGGACCAGAGTATTTATAAATTCCGCGGAGCTACCATTGAGAATATACTTACCTTTAACAAAACCTTCAGCGAAGCAAAAATAGTAAAGCTTGAACAGAATTACCGTTCAACAGGAAACATTCTTGCCGCTGCCAATGATGTGATCAAAAATAATAAGGGCAGACTTGGAAAGAAGCTGTGGTCTTCGGGTGAAATGGGGGACAAGATCGTAATAAAGAATCTGTCCAATCAGATTGAGGAGGGAAAGTATATTACCAATGTGATATCCACCTTGGTATCAACGGAAGGACGGAAATACGGTGATTTTGCAATTCTTTACAGAATGAACGCTCAATCCAATGCTCTTGAAGGAGTTTTTGCAAGAAGCGGAATACCCTATAAAATACTTGGCGGAACAAGATTCTATGAAAGAAAAGAAATAAAGGATATACTTGCATATCTTTCACTAATCTGTAACAGAAACGATGATGTAAGACTTGAAAGAATTATAAATGAACCAAAAAGAAAGATTGGTGCATCAACTGTAAATGCTGTAAAGGAAATTGCGCAGGGAGAGGGCAAGTCCATGTTCGAGAGTATGGAAAATGCACACAGCTATATAGCACTTTCCAAAGCAGCTGATAAGCTCAAGGGCTTTTGTGAGCTTATAAATTCCCTTGACGAGCTTTCAAAGCAGGTATCCCTCAACAATCTGTTTGAAGA
>SVUF01000072.1 GCA_015063395.1 Oscillospiraceae bacterium | reverse complement strand
CAGTTTTGTCCTTCCATGGCATTTGAATAACCTCCTTTGCGGTCATTTTCTTGCCTTTATTATATCACAAAACTGTATACAATCATATTGCACTACCTGTATATAATCATACTGCACTGTACAGAGGGCGCCGGTCCCTACGGATTTTGTGCGAACATCGCGAACGAGCCGAAAACTTGGGAAAGGTAATTGTTTTTTTACGGACCGTCGAGGACGCCGGTCCCTACGGATTTTGTGAAAACATCGCGAATGAGCCGAAATAAGGGAGGCTTGGCACAAACAAAAAAATCCCCCAATTCCAAAGGTTTTTGAAGAGGGGTATGGGGAGAAAGCTTTTTTCAAAAAGTTTCTCCCCGAAAAAATAAAAACCCGAAAAAATAAAAAAAAGAAAGAAAAGGTGAAAACATGTCCGAAAAAGAGATCAAGGTCAGCATAACATCCCTTGCGTACAATCAGGAAAACTATATTGCCACGGCAATTGAAAGCTTTGTGTCACAGATCACGGATTTTGAGTTCGAGATACTGATAAACGATGACTGCTCTACGGACAGAACTGCCGAAATTATCAAGGAATATGAGGCAAGATACCCGGGAAAGGTCATTGGAGTATATCATGATGAGAACCAATATTCCAAGGGCATCAAGCCGGGAGTTGCCCTCAGAAAAATGGCAAGGGGCGAATATATAGCCTTTTGCGAGGCGGACGATTACTATACCGACCCCTATAAGCTTCAGAAGCAGGTGGATTATATGGACGCCCACCCCGAATGCTCAATATGCACTCATGCGGTGACGACGGTGGATTCATACGGCAATCCGACACCCAAGCTTGTAAGGCACAACAGGGGCGACCGCGACTATAACGCTGCAGAGGTCATCACCCTTGGTGAAAACAACTTTGCCACCAATTCAATGATGATCCGTAAGAAATTTGATGAGGAATATCCCGAGTTTTACCATAAATGTCCTGTAGGCGACTATCCCATGCAGGTGTTCATGACCATGAACGGATATCTGCACTATATCGATGAATTCATGTCATGCTACAGGGTCAACGCGGATGCCTCATGGACAAACAGAATACAGTCCGATGACAAAAAGCTCCTTAAGATGTATGGGGGAATGATTGAAAGCCTGAAGCTTATGGACGAGTATTCAAAGGGCAAATATAAAAAGGAAATTGAGGGCAGGATCGGCAGATATCAGCTTTTGTCGTCGCTGATCAGCCACAATATATTTGGGGTCTACAAGTGGACCTTCAAGGCTGACAAAAAGGGTCTTGGCAAGCTTATAAAGCTTGGCTGTGTTGTACCCACAGCCTACTACCTTACAAGAAAGGTCAGAACAGCAATCAGAAGAAAGAAGTATAAGGATAAGTAATAATGGACGAAAAGTCAAGGAAAAGTGACAAAAGGTCGGTGATATCGGGCTTTTTGTGGAGATTTTCGGAGCGTATCGGCGCACAGCTTGTGACACTGTTTGTGTCAACGTATCTGAAGTATCTCTTGGGGCCCGAGCAATACGGCACAATAAACCTCGTCACCATATTCATAACCATAGCCAACGTATTCGTCACAAGCGGATTCGGTAACTCGCTGATACAGAAAAAGAATGCCGACGCCATAGATTTTTCCACAGTGTTCTATTTCAATATAGCCTTTTCCTTTGTGGTGTACGGAGTATTGTTCCTGTCAGCGCCTCTTATAGCGGATCTGTACCGCGACGAAGCACTTATATGGGTACTTCGTGTTTTGGGACTCAGAATACCCATAGCGGCAGTAAACAGTGTTCAGCAGGCGTATGTTTCCAGAAATATGATGTTCCGAAAGTTCTTTTTCTCCACAATTACGGGAACTATAGTATCGGGCATTGTGGGAATTGTAATGGCGCACTTCGGCTTTGGAGTATGGTCGCTGGTGGCGCAGTACCTTACAAACGTAACGGTTGGCACGGTGGTGCTGTTCTTCACGGTAAGGTGGAGACCCATACTTGCGTACTCATGGAAACGCCTTGGAGGGCTTTTTGGCTACGGATGGAAGCTTCTTTTGTCGGGTCTGATCGAAACGGGATACAATGAGCTGAGAAAGATCATAATCGGAATAAAATGGGACAAAACAGATCTGTCCTTCTATACATCGGGTAACGAATATCCCCAATTTTTAGCCACAAACATCAATGCGTCAATTACATCGGTGATATTCCCCGTAATATCAAAATATCAGGACGACCGCGAGGCTGTAAAGAATCTTACAAGAAGATCGATAAAGGTCAGCTCATATATAATGTGCCCGATGATGACGGGCTTTGCGCTTGTGGCAACGGAATTCTTCTCCATTTTTCTCGGAAAAGAATGGACGGAAGCGGTGAGGTACTGTCAGATGGCGTGCTTTGTATATGCCTTTTGGCCGATACATACTGCCAACCTTGAGGCGATCAAGGCAGTTGGAAGAAGCGATCTGTATCTGACCCTTGAAATCATAAAGAAAATAATCGGAGTGGCGGCGCTGATAATTGCCATGCAGTTCAGCGTGTACGCAATTGCATTCAGCGGAATGATCACAACGCTGATCTCTTCCTTTGTAAATGCATACCCCAACAAAAAGCTCCTCGGATATGGATATCTTCAGCAGATCAGAGACATGCTGCCGGGAATTGCGTATTCCGCGGTAATGGCGGCGGCAGTGATCGGCGTTGGATTCTTGCCGATAAACAGTGTGGCGCTTCTGTTTGTAAAGATCGCAACAGGGGGCGCTGTGTATCTCGGCGTGTCCGTCATCACCAAATCCGAAAGCTTCAGATATCTCTACACAACCGCCATTGGATTTTTGAAAAAAAGAAAATAAATATACCTGTTAACCAAAAGGGCAGGGGGGTTTTCACGAATGACCCGAAAATGAGGCTCCCTCCGGGAGGGAGCTGTCACCGAAGGTGACTGAGGGAGAGTGCGTAACAAGGAAGATACTACAACCCTAAAGTCACGCAGGCTCCTTCCGTCACGGCTACGCCGCCACCTCTCCCAAAGGGCGAGGCATTGGTTTGTGCAAACATCGCGAACGTCCCGAAAACTTGGGAAAGGTAATTGTTTTTTACGGACAGTCGAGGGCGCCGGTCCCTACGGATTTTGTGCGAACATCGCGAATGAGCCTTGGTGCAAACATCGCGAACGAGCCGAAAATAAGGCTCCCTCCGGGAGGGAGCTGTCACCGAAGGTGACTGAGGGAGAGTGCGTTATTATGAGGTCAATCTAAATTCCAAGTCACGCAGGCTCCTTCCACCGCTATCGCGGTCCCCCTCCCTCTCGGAGGGAGGCTTTGGTGTGTGCGAACATCGCGAAAGTACCAAGGTGGAAATATCATCATAAAATCAAGAATTTAACCGTTAAATAAAAAACAAAAGGAGACAAAATGGAAGTATTATCAAGACAGATACCCTTCAATCTTGAAGCGGAGCAATCGGTATTGGGATCCATATTGCTTGACCCGCAGAAATATGACGTAGTTGCGGAGTCGGGACTCACAGCTGCCGATTTTTATCTTGAAGAGCATAAGGAAATATTCACTGCCATGCAAAAGCTGTATCTGTCCAGCAAGAATATTGACCTTGTAACACTGATCGACACACTTGTGGCGTCGGGAATATATGACAGGGAGCGATCCATTGCATATATCAAGACAATTTCAAGCATAGTGCCGTCGGCAAACAATATAAATGACTATATAAAGATCGTCAAGGACAAAAGCCTCAAGAGGACTATAATCAAGGTTTGCGAGGAATCATGTGACCTTGCCTATACCGATTCCGATGACGCTGAGGACGTGCTTGATGCCGTTGCGGGAAAGATCTACGGTCTTACCGACAATGTGATCAAGCGTGATTTTGAGCATATCAGAGACGTACTTGTTGCCACATATGCCCAGATCAAAAAGGCGGGCAGTGACGATGCGGATTCCAAGGGAGTTCCGACAGGCTTTTCGGGACTTGATTCCGTGCTTGTGGGCATGGGCTCGGGAGACCTTGTGCTTGTGGGCGCCCGTCCCGGTATGGGTAAAACCGCTTTTGCGCTGAACCTTGCAATAAACGGTGCCCGCAGTACAAAAAAAGCAGTGTGTATATTCTCACTTGAAATGTCATCCCCACAGCTTGTAATGAGAATGCTTTCAAGCGAGGCGATGGTCAACAGCTATACCTTAAGATCGGGTAAGCTTAGCCCTGATGATTGGAAAAAGCTTGCGGCGGCATCAAGCTATCTTGCGGAGTGCGATATATACATCGACGATACCCCCGGAATGAGCGTTTCCAAAATGAGAGCAAAGCTCCGCAGAATAAAGAATATAGGACTGATCGTAATTGACTACCTGCAGCTTATGCAGTCGGACAAGAAATCGGACAACCGAGTAAATGAGGTGGGCGATATTTCAAGAAATCTGAAGCTTCTTGCCAAGGAGCTTGGAGTACCTGTAATATGCTGCGCACAGCTTTCCCGTGGACCCGAGTCAAGAGATGACAAGCGACCCATGCTTTCCGACCTTCGTGATTCGGGAGCCATCGAGCAGGATGCCGATTCCGTAATGTTCCTGTTCAGAGATGAATATTATAAAAGGGAAAAGAGCGAAAAGCAGGACGAGGCAGAGGTCATCATTGCAAAGAACCGTCACGGCTCACTTGGCAACGTAAAGCTTGGCTGGTACGGTGAATTCACAAAATTTGCAACCAAGAGCGACAGAACAGAGGAATAGTTCAAAGGAAGATTTACCAATAATAATGAATGTAGTTTTGGAAAAGTTCCGAAAGACCGTGGAGGAATACTCAATGCTGGACACCCGATCGGTGTTGGTGGGTTTTTCGGGAGGCGGCGATTCGGCGGCTCTTTTACACATACTGAAGGGCTATACTGACAAAAGGGGCATAAGGCTTCTGGCAGTTCATATAAATCATATGATACGGGGAGCGGAGGCTGATTCTGACGAGGAGTTTTGCCGATTGTTTTGCGAAAGCTTTGGAATTGAGTTTTGCTCCGTCAGGGAGGACATTCCAAAAAGAGCAAAATCGGAAAAAAAGGGACTTGAGGAATGTGCAAGGGATTTTCGCTATGGGGTATTTGAGGAAATATGCCAAAGGGAAGGGATCTCAAAAATAGCCACTGCCCACAATGCAGACGATAATCTTGAGACGGTGCTGTTCAATCTTGCAAGAGGATGCGGAGTTTCGGGAATCGGAGGCATACAGCCCGTAAGGGACAAAATAATCCGACCTCTCATTGAGGTGACCAAGGATCAGATCCTTGACTACTGCGAAAAAATGGGGGTTCCCTTTATTTACGACAGCACAAACGGGGACACGGATTATACGAGAAATTATATAAGACACAATATTCTGCCCCATATGAAGCACCTGAACCCAAGGGTAAGCGAGGGGGTCGTCACAACATCAAAAGCCGCAAGGGATAGCGTAGAAGCAATTTCTCGGAGCATTGAAATGGGAGTGTGGGATATAAATACCGCTCCCGAGGCTGTGAGGGTCAGAATGATCGGGGAAAAATACGCAAAAGCAGGGGGAAAAGAGGGGGCTCTTGAAGCATGTCACTACAGAGCCGTCAGTGAGCTTATGGCAAAGAAGGCTGAGGGCTCATCGGTAAGTCTGCCCTGCAGGATCAGAGCGAGAATATCAAAGGGAGAGCTTGTGTTTGAGGACGATTTGAGAGAAAAAACAAAAAAGCTTGAAGGTCGGTATCCCCTTTGCCTTGGTGTTACTGTGATCGAGGAGCTTGATGCTGCGGTTGAGATCATACCCAAGGATGAAAAAAGCAAAATATCGGAAAATGTTTACAAATTAACAATGAAAGCCATAATATGTTTTGATACAATAGATGATATTGTTGGGCTGTATGTAAGGCCAAGACAAAACGGCGACAGGTATAGGCTTGGAGGAATGACAAAAAGCGTAAAGAAGCTGCTTTGGGAAAAGAGGCTTTCAGCAGAGGAAAAAATGAATTATCCCGTTGTGTGCGACAGCGAAGGCATTGTTTTTCTGCCCGGGTTTGAAATAAGGGACGGAGAAAAATACCGAAAAAAAGCAGAGGGAACAGAATATACGGTAAACGTGTATTTTCAAAAAATAGTTTGACTGATTTGGAGGACATAGGGTGAATAAGTATAACCGAGATGCTCTTGACATTGAGCGAGTTTTAGTTGACGAGGAAACACTTTCCGCATTGACGGAAAAGATTGCCGCAGAAATTGACAGGGACGTTGAGGCTTCGGGAAAGGAGCTTTTGTTGGTCTGCGTACTTAAGGGAAGTCTTATGTTTACATCGGATCTTGCAAAAAAGATTAAAACACCCCTTGAAATAGATTTCATAAAGGCTTCGTCATACGGCGGAGGAACTGTCAGCACGGGTGAGCTGAATATATCCCTTGATTGCGGAAAGCATAATTGGGCAAATACCTATGTAATAATTGTTGAAGACATAATTGACAGCGGAAACACCCTTTCCAAGCTTATTCGTCATTTTGAGAAAAAGGGAGCTTATGCAGTAAAGACCTGCGCACTCCTTGATAAGCCCGAAAGACGTGAGGTGGAGCTTTGCCCCGATTATTTCGGACAGGTGATCCCCAACGAATTTGTAGTGGGCTACGGTCTTGACGTGGACGAAAAATACAGGGAATTGCCCTTTGTTGGAATCCTCAAGCCCGAAATTATAAAAAAATACATATAATGAACGCCGATTGGAATGAGAATCGGTATTCGGAATAAAATAATATGTGACGGAATGTCAGGAAGCAGAGGTAATTGATGAATAAAAAAATCGGCAAAGTCATAATATATCTCATGTTCATCGCCTTGATCGTAACTGCCGTGGTCGGAATTCTGAATCTGACAAAGGCTCCCGATCCCACTATAGTGGACTTCATGGAGTTCTTTGAGGACGGTAAGGTGGTTGAATGTGAATACAACGTATATCTGGAAACGATTTACGTTAAAACCGTAGATAAAAAGGAATACAGTCTTAGCGGAATCAATTATGATTTCTTTAAGAATGAAATATATGATCCCTATATAAAGGGCAAAGCACAGGGCGAAGTGCCCGATACGGAAACCGCAGTACCGGGAACAAGCACAGCAGTACCGGGAACAAGCACTGTAGTACCGGGAACAAGCACAGCAGTGCCGGGAACAAGTACAGCAGTGCCGGGAACAAGCACAGCAGTGCCGGGAACGGATACCGAAGCCCCCGGGACACAGGAGCAGATAAGCGGAATCAAATTTAAGTTTACAGAGCCCAAAACAACACCTTCATGGGTGATGTATGTGGGAATGTTCCTTGTAATTGCAGTTGTTATAGGACTTGTGGTCTATATGGCAAAGCAGGGCGCCAAGGGCAACGGCGGCAGTGGCGGCGGCCCCGGCGGACGCTCCTTTGGAAAGGTCAGAGCCAAGAACGCCCTTGATATGAAGAACAAGGTCTACTTCAAGGACGTGGCAGGATGCGATGAGGAAAAGGCGGAGCTGCAGGAGATCGTTGAATATCTGCGCAACCCCGAAAAATTTACCAAGCTTGGAGCAAAGATCCCAAGAGGTGTTCTTCTTGTAGGCCCTCCAGGTACGGGTAAAACACTTCTTTCCAAGGCAGTTGCAGGAGAAGCGGGAGTTCCGTTCTATTCAATTTCGGGTTCGGACTTCGTAGAGCTTTATGTAGGTGTAGGTGCTTCCCGTGTAAGAGACCTGTTTGATACGGCAAGAAAGCACCCTGCATCAATTATATTCATCGACGAGATCGATGCAGTGGGACGTCACAGAGGCGCAGGTCTCGGCGGCGGACACGATGAAAGAGAGCAGACACTTAACCAGCTTCTTGTGGAAATGGACGGATTCTCGGGAGCAGAGGGAACCATCGTAATGGCGGCAACCAACCGTCCCGATATCCTTGACCCCGCACTTCTTCGTCCGGGAAGATTTGACAGACAAGTAACAGTAAATTATCCCGATATGAAGGGCAGAGAAGAGATCCTGAAGGTACATTCCCGCAAAAAGCCCCTTGAGGAAACGGTTGACCTGAGAAAGATCGCCCAGATCACAGTGGGAATGACGGGTGCGGATCTTGCCAACGTGCTTAACGAGGCGGCTCTCCTTGCGGCAAGAAAGGGTAAGAGCCTCATCGGAATGAACGATATCGAGGAAGCAACAATGAAGGTTGTTGTGGGAACACCCAAGAAATCCTATAAGATCGGTGAAAAGGAAAGAAGAAACACAGCAATTCATGAGGCAGGTCACGCGCTTCTTGACTATTATCTTCCCACACAGGATCCTGTAAGACAGATCTCAATTGTGCCTTCCAGCAAGGGAGCGTTGGGATATACCCTTTCACCTCCTTCAGAGGATAAGTACAGCGAGTATAAGAGGGAGCTTGAGGAGCGCATTGCAGTTCTTCTCGGCGGACGTGTTGCGGAAACAATAACCTACGGAGATTATACGGGCGGCGCTTCAAGCGATATCAGCAGAGCTACGTCGATTGCCAAGAAAATGGTTACAAGGCTTGGAATGAGCGATCTTGGACCCATAGCCTTCGGTTCGGGACATAGCGAAAGCGAGGTATTCCTTGGACGTGATTTCTCGTCATCGAAGGATTATTCAGAGGATACCGCATCAAAGATCGACAGGGAGATCAAGAAGATCATAGACAGAGCCTATAAGCTTGCGGAGGACACCATCAGAGAGCATAATGATAAGCTGAACTTTGTGGCGGACTTCCTTGTGGAATATGAGGTTATGGATGCGGATCAGTTCCGCGCGGCAATGGAATCACCCTGCCCAAATGCAGAGGAAATATATGCAATGGCAGAGGATAAGCGCCGTATAAGCGAGGAAGAAAATGAGCGTAAGAGGGAGCAGGACGAAAAGGATCGCCTTGCGAGAGAAAAGTATCTTCGTGAAAATGACGAGAACTACGACGAGACCGACGTAAATAAGGGACGCTTTGAAAAGGAAAATGGGGATAATGACGATGACGACAACAGCACCGACAATGGCGGTGACGGCAACGATACCCCCGATTCCATGAACAATGACGGAGAAGTCCCCCACTGATCCTAAAAACAAAATGAAATATCGGCAGAGATTTTTCCGTTGTTCCAAACGGAGAATTGGCAGGCACAAAATTTCGGCAGAGAACTTGTTTTCTCTGCCGATTTGTGTTATAATGGGAACGATAAAACTTTGGAGGAGTAAATATGTCTCTTGATTATAATAAAAAGAATATTACTCTTGCCCAAAATCTCCGCAAGAATGCAACACCTCAGGAAAAGCATTTGTGGTACGATTTCTTATCAAAATATGAAATCAGATTTCAAAGACAAAAAGCCATAGACAATTTTATTGCAGATTTTTATTGCCACAAAGCAAAACTGATAATAGAAATTGACGGCTCACAGCATTATACCGAAGAAGGCAGACAAAAGGATGAATTTCGTACTGAAATTCTTGAAGGTTATGATCTGAAAGTTATACGGTTTACAAACCGACAGATCAACACAAACTTTCGGGGTGTCTGCGAGTACATCGATGCCGCCGTAAAAGCCTCCCTCCGAGAGGGAGGCATTGGTGTGTGCAAACATCGCGAATGATCCGAAAATAAGGCTCCCTCCGGGAGGGAGCTGTCAGCGAAGCTGACTGAGGGAGAGTGCGTTATTATGAGGTCAATCTAAATTCCAAGTTACGCAGGCTCCTTCCACCGCTATCGCGGTCCCCCTCCCTCTCGGAGGGAGGCTTTGGTTTGTGCAAACATCGCGAATGTCCCGAAAACTTGGGAAAGGTAATTGTTTTTTTGCGGACCGTCGAGGGCGCCGGTCCCTACGGATTTTGTGCTAACATCGCGAACGACCCGAAAATAAGGCTCCCTTGTGTAAAGGGAGCTGGCTCCGAAGGAGACTGAGGGAGAGTGCGTAACAAGGAAGATACTACAACCCTAAAGTCACGCAGGCTCCTTCCGTCACGGCTACGCCGTGCCACCTCCCTCTCGGAGGGAGGCTTTGGTTTGTGCAAACATCGTGAATGTACCGAAAACTTGGGAAAGGTGATTGTTTTTTACGGACCGTCGAGGACTGTACAG
>SVUF01000071.1 GCA_015063395.1 Oscillospiraceae bacterium | reverse complement strand
GCAGTGTTCAGATGCTTGCGCTCGGGTGATAACGGAGGCTTCAAAAAGCTGATTCTGACGGCATCGGGCGGACCGTTTTATAATAAAACCGCCGAGGAGCTGAAGGACAAGGGCGTTAAGGAAACACTTGCCCACCCGACGTGGTCAATGGGCGCAAAGATCACTGTGGACTCGGCGACCTTGATGAATAAGGGCTTTGAGGTCATTGAGGCGTGCCATATATTCAATACCACTCCCGACAAGATCGAGGTAGTGGTTCACCGACAGAGCATCGTACATTCCATGGTGGAGCTGCCCGACGGAGCGGTAATTGCCCAGCTTTCAGTACCGGATATGAGGGAATGTATACAGTATGCGCTGACATATCCCGAAATAAAGCCGTCAAAGCTTGAGTCCCTTGATTTTTCAAAGATCGGAGCATTGACATTTGATAAATATGACGGCGGGACTTTTCCGCTTCTTGATTTTGCCTGCAGATGCTTTCGCCGCGGCGGCGTGATCCCATCGGTTTTAAACGGCGCAAACGAGGAGGCGGTTTCGGCGTTTTTAAAGGGCGGTGTCAAATATCCGGCAATTGCAGAGACGGTTATGAAAATTACGGAGGACTTTGAAAACCTTCAGGATCCCGACGCTGAGGAGATAATCGGAGCGGGACTTGAGGCAAGAAGAAGAGCCGCCGAGCTATTGAGATGATGACACGGAAATTATAATTTTTCGGAGGAATTGATTTGAATAATGTATGGACGATTCTGATCGCTCTTTTGATATTCAATGTACTGATAATCGTACATGAGCTTGGACATTATATCAGTGCCAGAGCATTTAATGTCGGAATCATAGAATTTTCAATTGGAATGGGTCCCCAGATCCTGCAAAGAACAAGTAAAAAGACGGGAATCAAATATTCATTGAGGCTTTTGCCCATTGGCGGCTTTGTTTCAATGGTTGGAGAAAATGAGGACGCAGGGGACGATCCCCGTTCATTTGCCAAGCAAAAGGCATTTAAAAAGATCATAATCACCGCGGCGGGCGCAATTGTGAATATTGTGATAGGCTTTATAATAATGTTCACATATGTTGTACTGACTCCCGTTTACGGCGGAACAACAATCGCAAGCTTTGAGTCTGAGGAAGCGGTGTCATATCAGTCGGGACTTCGTGTGGGCGACGAGATATATTCCATTGGCGGCGACAGAGTATATACAGGGGACGATGTTGTATATCAGATCAGCATGAAGGGCTATGAGTCCGTTGATGTGGTTGTCGTCAGAGAAGGAAAAAAGGTTGCTCTTGAAAACGTGGAGTTTCCTACGGTTGAAAATCAAGGAGTGACCTTTGGAACACTTGATTTCAAAATCTATGCTGTTGAAAAGAATTTCGGCACGGTTGCAAAGATGACGTTTTCACAGTGCAAGGCGTCTGTCGATATGGTTTTCGATTCCCTTGGAGGACTTCTTACGGGACGCTTTGGAATTGAGCATATGTCGGGAGTTGTTGGTACAACGGAGGCAATCGGAGCTGCGGTGTCATACGGCATCACCGAGCTTTTGTATTTTTGCGCAGTGATTGCGGTGAACCTTGGAATCTTCAATCTTCTTCCCATACCTGCCCTTGACGGAGGTCATTTGATATTCCATTTTGTTGAGCTTGTCAGAGGCAAGCCCATGAATCAGAAATATGAATCAATGATACATGCCATTGGAATGATATTGCTGCTTTTGCTTGTGGCAATAGTAACGGTAAACGATATAGCGAAGCTGTTTTAAATAATTATGATATATAATGATATAAGAAGAAAAAGTAAGGAAATAAGAATAGGCTCCCTCTGCATTGGAGGGGAAAATCCGATTGCGGTGCAGTCCATGACAAATACAGTTGGATATGATGAGCTTTACAGGCAGATGAAAAGTCTTGAAAACGTGGGTTGCGACATCATCAGAATGACAGTGCCCGACATGGAAAGCGCGGAGATACTGAAGAGGCTGAAGGGGTCGGATCTGAAAATGCCAATAGTTGCCGATATCCATTTCGATTGGCGTCTTGCAATAGAGGCTGCAAGGAGCGGAGCTGACAAGATAAGGATCAATCCCGGAAACATTGGAGATATATCAAGGATCAAGGCTGTTGCCGATGCTTGCCGTGAGAGGCAGATACCCATAAGAGTGGGAGTCAACGGAGGCTCGCTTGACAGAACCAAGCTGGACAAATACGGCTCTCCCACAGCGGAGGCGCTGGCGGAGTCAGCTCTTGAAAATGTGAAAATTCTTGAAGATCTTGATTTTGACAGCATTGTGGTGGCAGTAAAGTCATCATCCCCGGTAAAAACAGCCATGGCAAACAGGATAATTTCCAAAAGCTGTCAGTATCCCATGCATCTTGGCGTCACGGAAGCCGGGGGCGGAATGATGGGAGTTATAAAGGCAGGCGCGGGAATCGGCGGTATGCTGACCGAGGGAATCGGAGATACCCTCAGAGTTTCCTTGACTGATGCTCCCGAGGAGGAGGTCAGAACGGGGATTGCAATATTAAAAAGCCTTGGCTTTTATAATAAGCCCTCGGTGAATATAGTTTCTTGCCCCACATGCGGAAGAACAAGGATCGATATGATCCCCATTGTAAAAAAGCTTGAAAAGGAGCTTGAGGGCATAAAGGTTGGACGCAACATTACGGTTGCGGTAATGGGGTGTGTTGTAAACGGTCCCGGCGAAGCCAGGGAAGCTGACATCGGAATTGCGGGAGGCAAGGGCGAAGGCGTGCTTTTTTGCAAGGGAGAGATCGTAGGCAAGGTTTCCGAGGAAATGATAATCCCAACGCTTATTGAAGGAATAAAAAACATTGATAAAGATTCATAAGAAATAAAAACATATAATAATGGCAGCAGCCGAAGAGCTATAAAATGATCCTCTTCGGCTATTGTCAACAGGAAGGAAAAAATGAGTAAAGATTGCTTCTTTGAAAAATTTTCAAAATACCGTCCGGACAATAAAAAAATAAATGAAATACTTGAGTCGGTTGAAAAGATCGAGTCAAGGTATATTGGAAATAAAAGCGACAAAAAAGTTGAACTGACACTGTGGATGCCCGAGCCTGTTGAAAAGAGCTATATTTATAGGATCGAGAGGGAAATGGTGGAGGCATACGGTCTTGAAAGAATGAAGATCCTCACAAAATATCCCGAGGACAGCTTTTATGACGAATATATACACCAGGTAATAATCGAGGCTGAGGATGTTGGCATAGTCTCAAACGGCTTTTTCTCCGATTATACATACGAGATAAACGGGGACAAGATCGTAATTTACATTCCCTTTACCATTGGCGGAATAAGGCTGATGGAGTGTGCCAAGACTGCAGGGATAATCAGTGCAATAATAAGATCGGAATTCGGACTTGAATTTGAGGTCAGGGTTGAGCAGTCCAAGGGAGCGGAGGAAAGCTTCCGCATGACCTTGAAGCAAATGGAGGAGGAACTGCGCAGCTATGTTCCCCCCTCAGTACCGCAATCGGAAAACCCGGAGGAAGAGGAGAGTGCAAACGTCAAAAAGCTTGTAACCGTCATCGATTCAGATCCCAATGCCAAAAGGGAGAAAAAGGGAAATGCTGAGGTTTCGGAGGATAAAACCGTAAGTGTAGGAAAAATGCGTTTTGACCTGTCAAGCCCCGAGGTGTTTTATATAAAGAAGGAAGTGAAGGAGGAAGAGGTCTTTGAACCCACACCCATCACTGAGGTGACTCCTCTTTCAGAGATATACAAGCCCAACGCAAGAGTAAGTGTTGTGGGAAAGATCAATTCTGTTTCGGAGACACCCATTTCCAAGGGAACAAAGGTTCTGTTTTTGATCGGAATTACCGACAACGAAGCGTCGATCAATATAAAGCTTATTCTTGAAAATGAAAAGGCTGATTCCATAAGAAAGCTTTTGAAGCCCGTGACCCGTGAGATCAGACGTGGAACATCGGTGGTGGTGACACTTTACAGCATGTCCCTTGCTGTGATCGGAAGGATCAGAGAAAGCAAGGATGATAAGAGCGATAAGGGCGAAAATGAGCTTGAGCTTTTCCCTGATGAGATATATTCGGTAAAGGAGATTGCAAGAATTGACGATGCCGAGGAAAAGAGAGTTGAGCTTCACCTGCATACTAATATGTCAACAATGGATGCCCTCATGTTTCCGGAGCTTGTTGTTGAGAAGGCTCTTGAGTGGGGCTGGGACGCCATTGGCGTTACGGACCATGGAAACGTACAGGCATACCCGCTGATGATGAACGCCGCAAGGAAGAAGGATATCAAGATCCTTTACGGAATGGAGGCGTACTTTGTTGACGATACTGCAAGGGCTGTTTGGGGAAGCGAGAATTTTGATTTTAAAAACGATGAATTTATAGTTTTTGATATAGAGACCACGGGACTTACGGTCCTTTCCTCTGCAATTACTGAAATTGGTGCGGTTAAGGTGAAAAACGGAGAGGTAATTGAGGTTTTCAATACCTTTGCGGATCCCGAATGCCATATTCCCGAGCATATCACGGAGCTTACGGGTATAACCGATGAAATGGTCAAGGGGGCGCCGAGTCAGATTGAAGCGGTAAAATCATTCCTTGAATTTGCAGGGGACCGTATGCTCATTGCTCACAATGCGGGCTTTGACGTTGGATTTATAAGAAGCGTATGTGAGAAAAACAAAATTCCTTTCAAGAATTCATATCTTGATACTGTTGCCCTTTCAAAGTATGTAAACCCTGAGCTTAAGAAGCACAAGCTGGACAGTCTTGCTGAGTATTTCGACCTTGGTGAGTTCAATCACCACAGAGCAAGCGACGACGCGGAAATGCTTACGGCAATATTCTTTGAAATGGTAAAGAAGCTTGCGGATGAGGGAGTTCATAATATAGCTGAAATGAACAATGCGATGGCGGAAAAAGCCGATCCCTTGAAGCTTCGTCCGTACCATATGGTAATTTATGTAAAGAACCTTACGGGACTAAAAAATCTCTATAAGCTTATAAGCAGCAGCTATCTTGATTATTATTACAGAAATCCGAGAATACCCAAAACCCTTCTTGATGAGCATAGGGAAGGACTGATCATCGGATCGGCTTGTGAGGCAGGAGAGCTGTATCAGGCGATACTGTCGGGCAAATCTGCGGATGAAATAGATAAGCTTGCGGATTATTATGACTATTACGAGATTCAGCCCCTTTGCAACAATATGTTCATGGTGGCAAATGAAACTGTAAGTGATGTTGAGATACTGAAGGACATAAACCGCAAGATCGTTGCTCTCGGAGAAGAAAAGGGAAAGCTTGTTGTTGCAACCTGTGACGTTCACTTTATGAACAAGGAGGACGAGATCTTCCGTAAGATACTTCAGGCAGGAATGAAGTACAGTGACTATGACAGGGACACGGGACTGTATCTCAGAACCACCAAGGAAATGCTTGAGGAGTTCAGCTATCTCGGCGAGGAAAAGGCATACGAGGTGGTGGTCACCAACACAAGAAAAATTGCGGATATGATCGAAAAGATCCTTCCCATACCCGACGGAACCTTCACTCCCAAAATGGAGGGAGCGGAAGAGGAGCTGCAGGAGATGTGCTGGAAAAGAGCCCATGATATGTATGGAGAGGTGCTTCCCGTACAGGTAGAATCAAGACTTAAAAAGGAGCTTGAATCCATTATAAAGCATGGATTTGCAGTGCTTTATATGATCGCCCAGAAGCTCGTGTGGTATTCGGAGCAGCAGGGATACCTTGTGGGCTCACGTGGATCTGTGGGATCGTCCTTTGTTGCAACCATGGCGGGAATATCGGAGGTTAATCCCCTGCCGCCCCATTATAGATGTCCCAAGTGTAAATATAACAGATTTATCGAGGACGGAAGCGTGGGAAGCGGATTTGACCTTGAAACCGATTATTGCCCTGTGTGCGGAGAAAGACTTTTGCAGGACGGACATGATATACCCTTCGAGACCTTCCTTGGATTCTATGGAGACAAATCCCCCGATATAGACCTTAACTTCTCGGGAGAGGTACAGGGAAAGGTGCATAAGTATACGGAGGAGCTTTTTGGAGCGGAAAACGTATTCAGAGCGGGAACTCTCGGAACTCTGGCATCAAAGACGGCATACGGATATGTAATGAAGTACCTTGATGAAAAGGGAATCAGAATGAATAAGGCAGAGGTTCAAAGGCTTGTCAACGGAACTGTGGGTGTAAAGAGAACAACGGGACAGCATCCGGGAGGAATCATTGTAATTCCAAGAGAATACGAGGTGTATGATTTCACTCCCGTACAGCACCCTGCAGACGATGCGGGGTCGGATATCGTCACCACTCACTTTGCCTTTGTGTATCTTCACGATACTATATTGAAGCTTGATGAGCTTGGACACGATATGCCGACGAAATACAAGTGGCTTGAAAAATATACGGGAATTGATGTAATGACCGTGCCCATGAATGACCGAGAGGTATATGAGCTGTTCTTGTCAAAGGATTCATTGAATATTGTCAAGGGAGACATAGACTGTTCCATAGGTACATACGGACTTCCCGAATTCGGAACCAAATTCGTAATGCAGATGCTTGAACAGGCAAAGCCCAAAAACTTTGCGGATCTTTTGCAGATCTCGGGACTTTCCCACGGAACTGACGTTTGGCTTGGCAACGCCCAGGATCTTATACAAAATAATATATGTACGATTTCAGAGGTTGTGGGAACGCGAGACAGCATCATGCTGACACTGATAAGATACGGACTTGACAACGCCATGTCCTTTCAGATCATGGAAAGTGTAAGAAAGGGCAAGGGACTGAAGCCTGAATGGGAGGCTGAAATGAGGGGGCACAATGTTCCCGAGTGGTATATTGATTCATGTAAAAAGATCAAATACATGTTCCCGAAGGCTCATGCGGCGGCGTACGTTATGTCAGCCATAAGACTTGGTTGGTATAAGGTTCACAAGCCCCTTGAATTTTATGCGGCGTATTTCTCGGTTGCTCCCGGAGGGTTTGATGCGGAGATCGTGTCAAGGGGACTTGGTGGAGTAAAGGCTGCCATGGCTGATATCGCTCAAAAGCAGAAGGATAAGACGGCAACACAGAAGGACAACGATCTGTATTCAACCCTTCAGCTTGTTGAGGAAAGCATGGCAAGAGGAGTGGAATATCTGCCCATAGACCTGTACAGATCCGACGCAACAAGCTTTATTCCCGAAAACGGAAGGATACGCATGCCCTTCAATACACTTGGAGGACTTGGGGATTCTGCGGCAGTCAAGATAATCGAGGCGCGTAAGTCAGGGGAGTTTATGTCAAAGCTTGATTTTGCAGAGCGCACAGGGCTTTCAAAATCGGTAATGCAGACTCTTGACAGCGCGGGAGTGTTCAAGGGAATGTCGGAGACCAATCAAATATCACTGTTTTGAGCTGTTAATAACTTTGTAAATATTGCACAAAAAAAATTTACAGTTTTTAATAAAATAGCGATTGACAACACGGGAAAAATATAGTATAATACCATTAGCAATTCTATAGTTGCCTATTAAAAAACTATTTTGGAGGTATTTATGAAAAAGGCATTCAGAATCATCGCGTTCCTTATGCTTGCAGTTATGCTCGTTTCTATGTTTGTTGCATGTGACCCTGATACAGACAAGACAACAGAGCCTACAGGCAATAAGACCGCTCAGCCTACCGGTACAGCAGGTAACAACGATATTCCTGAAAAGTTCAAGGGTCTTGACTTTGAAGAAGAAGATATCGGAATTATCATGTGCGGCGGCGAACTCGCAACACGTTCAATCACACTTCCTGAAGAAGGAGACGAGACTTACTCTGTTAACGTAGCTGTTAAGACTCGTAACGACACAATTGAGGATCTCCTCAATGTTAAGATCACTCCCAAGGAAACAGTCGCCATGCAGGACATGGTTGGTCACATGAGAGAATACTTCAACTCTCCCGACACATCTTACGACATCGTAGGTGTATATCAGTACTTTGATATGGGACTTGCATTCGGTGATGATGCAGGATCTTTCTTCAACTACAACGATATTGAAGAAGATGAAATGTTCCTTGATCCTACAGCAGATTACTGGGATGAAGACTGCTACAACACACTTTCTTACGAAGGTGCTTCCTTCTGGATCACAGGTGACCTTTCTCAGACATGGCTTTCTACAATCTTCGTTTCTTATGTAAACGCAGAAATGTGGAAGGAATATGAAGACAAGATCGAAGCTATCACAGGCTTTGACGGCGATATCTACGACCTCGTATACGAGGGCAAGTGGACAATCGATCTTTGGCTCCAGCTCAACGAGCTCGTTCACATCAACCAGGATGGTAACGACGCAACAGTATCTCCCGACGACCAGCACGGATTTGTTGGTTACAACTCTGAGTCCAACATCAACAACATCATCGTTGACGGTATGTTCTCCGGTTGTCACGTAACATTCTCCAAGATCGGCAGCGACGGAGTTCCCGTAATGGATTACAACAACAAGAACCTCAAGACATACGTTGACCAGACAAGAAAGCTTTACAACGAGTCTAAGTCTTGTACAGTTGTTTACAACGGCGACATGACAGCTATGGACATCTTCGCAAGCGGCAAGTCTCTTATGACTGTTAACACACTTGCAGAGGCAGAGCTTTCTCTTGCTGATATGACAGCTGACTACTATATCCTTCCTCCTCCTAAGGCTAACGAAGCTCAGAAGGACTACGCTACAACTGTTGGAGACGGAACAAACCAGTTCGGTATTCCTAAGACATGTGAAAACATCGGCGCAGCTACAGCTACTCTCGAGGCTCTCGGATACTTCTCCAAGAAGATCGTAACTCCTGAGTACTACGACAACGCTCTTAAGGGACGTTACACAAGAGGTGACTCTGAAAAGGCAGCTAACATGATCGACTTCGTACGTAGCAAGATCTACTATGACTTCGTTCTTATGTGGACAGGTTCTATGTCTGAGTCAGTTTCTTGGTATCTCCGTAAAAACATCGGAAGCAACGTAATCTCCTCCGAAGCTCTTATCAAGCAGCAGACATGGGGCAGACAGCTTGGCTTCCTTCTCGAAGACCTCGAAGACTCCACAGGCGTTGAGATCTAATTAAAACAGTTAAAGCTTATTATTAAGTGTTTTAAATAAGAGAGCAGACCACCCGAAAGGGCGGTCTGCTTTTCTGATTTGTAGGAAATTGTTCAATTTTAAAGTGAAACGATCAAAAATAGCGCACGGGTTATAGGGTGCAGCTTCCCTTGCAGCAGTGCAGCCTTATAAAATACAAAAAAAACACCGCCAATGGCGTGATACTCTTAACGGAGTATCACGCCGGTTCTATTCGCCTTTGGCGAGTGATATTCGCTTCGCGAGTTTTGGAGGCGAATAGAATATCACTGTGAGGCGTAGCCGAACAATATCACTGCTCGCGAGGGCAATATCACTCTTTGCGAAAGCAAAGAATATCACTAAAAAAGCAGAAAAAGAGAGAGAGCTTCACGGAATTTTGTAACCGCGTTACTCTCTCTTCTGCTTTTATTGCAAGTTTCGCATTTGTTTAACAAATGCTTCGGGCAAAACCCATACCCCTAAGGTTGCGCGCATCCTAAGGCTCCCTCCGGGAGGGAGCTGTCAGCGAAGCTGACTGAGGGAGAGTGCGCTACAATGAAGTTAATTCAAACCTAAAGTCACGCAGGCTCCTTCCACCGCTAACGCGGTCCCCCTCCCTCTCGGAGGGAGGCTTTTCGTTAGCCTCATTATAACACAAATCGGCAGAGAAAATAATATCTCTGCCGAAATTTATGTGTCACGGACCGTCGAGGACGCCGGTCCCTACAATTTTGTAAACATCCTTATGAGAATGAGTCTAATGGATGCGCTTTTGTTTATTCTGCATGCTGCTGTAAATACCTATAAATATCGAGGGGTGTTTTGAAATTAACTATTTCCTCGTCGGGAACTGAAACATTAAACTCCTGTTCAAGAGCCATAGAGATTTCAACAACGTCCAATGAGTCTGCTCCGAGATTTTCCATGATTCCCGATTCTTCTTTGATCTTTGATTTGTCGATCTGAAGCTGCTTGGAAAGAATCTCAACGATCTTATCGTACATCAAATATATCCTCCGTTCAGTGATTTTTGTTATACTGTCGCTATTATAGCATAAAATATCAGAATTTGCAACAGTTATTTTGAAACTTTTCAAATATTAAATGATTTTCGACAGCTTGTAC
>SVUF01000001.1 GCA_015063395.1 Oscillospiraceae bacterium | reverse complement strand
CATTTTTGGCTTAACTTCGGCTTAAATTGGTTTAAGCGTTGGCTTAAATCCACTCGATAAGTTACGCTAACTTGAGTTATATACCCTTATACAGACTTAATCAGTCTAAAGGTTTCATTGTGGGGAAGAGCAGCACATCTCTGATGGAAGCGCTGTCTGTCAGAAGCATTACCAAGCGGTCGATTCCAAATCCAAGTCCGCCTGTGGGAGCAAGTCCGTATTCAAGAGCTGTAACATAGTCATAGTCGACCTGCGCTGTAGTTTCGGGATCCTCTGCTCTCTTCTTTTCAACCTGCTTTTCAAAACGCTCTCTTTGATCGATAGGATCGTTAAGCTCACTGAAAGCATTTCCAAACTCTGTTGCATTTATGAAATACTCAAATCTTTCTGTAAATGCAGGCTCTGTAGGCTTTCTCTTTGCAAGAGGGCTGTTTTCAACGGGATAGTCATATATGATCGTAGGCTGGATAAGGTTTTCCTCAACAAAAGCATCAAAAAGCTCCACAAGAACTGTTCCCTTGGTCGCATCCTTAGGTACCTCAACATGCTTTGCCTTGGCAACCTCTCTTGCTTCCTCGTCGCTTTTCCAATCATAATAGTCAACGCCTGCATACTTCTTTACAGCCTCAACCATTGTAAGCTTTTCCCACTTACCCATATCAATGGTCTTGCCCTGATATGTTATAACTGTGTCTCCGCATATCTTCTTTGCAAGCATTGTATTCATTTCAATTACAATATCCATCATGCCCTTATAGTCGGTATATGCCTGGTAAAGCTCGATGGTTGTAAACTCGGGATTGTGCTTTGTATCCATTCCCTCGTTTCTGAAAATTCTTCCTACCTCATAGACCTTATCAAATCCTCCGACGATAAGTCTCTTGAGATACAGCTCTGTTTCGATTCTCAAATACATATCAATATCAAGTGTATTGTGATGTGTTTTGAAGGATCTTGCAGAAGCGCCGATCTCAATGGGAAGAAGAATGGGGGTATCAACCTCCAAAAATCCCTTGGAATCAAGGAACGCACGGATCTCTGTAAGTATTCTGCTTCTCTTTATAAATGTGTCCTTTACCTCAGGATTTACGATAAGGTCAACATATCTCTGACGGTATCTCATATCCGTGTTGGTAAGTCCGTGGTATTTTTCAGGCAGTGGCAAAAGTGACTTTGCAAGAAGTGTCAAGCCTGTTGCATGAAGGGATGTTTCTCCTGTTTTGGTCTTGAAAACAAAGCCTTCAACACCGATGATATCACCGATATCCCACTTTTTGAAGCCGTTGTTGTAGAGCTCCTCCCCTACATCATCACGCTTTACATATATCTGAATTGTACCTGCGGCATCTGAAACATGGGCAAAGGAAGCCTTACCCATGATCCTACGGCTCATAATTCTTCCTGCGATCTTTACAGTTTTGCCCTCAAGCTCCTCATATGAATTTTTGATTTCCTCCGATGTAGTATCAACATCATATTTTGTAATCTCAAAGGGATCCTTTCCCTCGGCAACGAGATTTGCAAGCTTTTCACGTCTTACTCTTACAAGATCGTTATATTCTGTCTCGTTGACCTGCTGTTCAACAATGTTCTTTTCTTCCATTTTTATTTCTCCTTGAAAGCTTTAATAACGTCAAGACCTTGATCAGTCATTCTTTGGTACGGAAATATCAAGGATCTCAAGCTCAAATACTCCTGCAGGAGCTTCCACTGTTACAACATCTCCAACGGACTTATGGTTGATTGCCTTTCCTATGGGGGACTGGTCTGAAATACGTCCGCTGAAAGGATCTGTTTCGCTGAAACCAACAAGTGAATATGTTGTCTCTATGTTTCTTGTGCGGTTGAGTACCTTAACCACTGTTCCAACGCTTACACGTGTTGAGTTGATCTCATCAGCACTGATTACCTTGATATTCTTCAGCTGTTCTTCAAGCTCTGCAATTCTTGCAGCGTTTTTTGCTTCTTCGTTTTTTGCCTCATCATATTCAGAGTTCTCCTTAAGGTCTCCGAAGCCGCGGGCAACACTGATCCTCTCGGAAATTGCATCCGTATACTCTGTTTTACGGAAATGGAGCTCCTTAATTAATTCATCATAACCCTCTTGTGTGACAATTTTAATTTCTTGCTTTTCCATTATTATATCTCCTTATTGTTAATTTATATGATTAATTATATTTATTTACTAAGTTCCTTTATTGCTGCCTTGATTACAGCATCGCTCATATCAAGCTCGTAATAGCTTATTGAAGAGTCTTCCGTTACAGCCTCCACATTGGGCTTTATGCCAACTCCGTCATAGTTTTCACCCTTTGGAGACGAATAATACGCTGTAGTAAGCTTCAGCGCCGATCCGTCCGAAAGCTCCACCGTTGACTGCATCACGCCTTTCCCATAGGATTTTTCCCCTACGATCACAGCCATATCATAATCCCTGAGTGCCGATGTAAACAGCTCTGCCGCACTTGCAGTGTTGCCGTTTATGAGGATCGCTGTCGGATAATCAAAGCTGTCAGTTCCCTTTTTGGTTTTATATTCCGTTGTTTTTCCGTTTTTCATGGTTGATGTGGTAACAAGGCTGTCCTTTGGAAGCATACATTCAAGCACATCGATCAGTGATGAAAGCAACCCTCCGCCATTGTCACGCATATCAAAGATGAAGCTTTCAGCGCCCTTGCCCTTAAGCTCCGTCAATGCCTTTTCAAACTGATCTGCAGTGGTATTATCAAAGCTGAAAATGCGGATAAATCCTATCTTCTCCTCTTCTATATACCCGCTGAAAACAGACTCCATAACATAGGTGCCTCTCACAGCTTTAACTGTTATCTCTTTTCCCTCTCTTATAACCACGATGTCAACAGAGGAACCCTCCTCACCCAAAATGGCATCTCTCATTTTCTCAATTCCCGATTCCGCAGGAATATCAGCCACCTTGATGACAAGATCTCCGTCCTTGAGCCCCGCCTTTTCTGCAGGAGATTCCGGAATTACATGCTCTATTAAAAGTCCATCCTCTCTTTCGTAGGATACCATCACTCCGATTCCAACATATTCACCGTTGTTAGAAGCAATAAGCTCTGCATATTCCTCTGGGGTATAATAATACCCATAGGTGTCGCCCGTACCGTGAACGAACCCCTTTGCAGCAAGCGCCTCCGTTTCCTCCATATCAAGAGCCCCGATGTAGTAGCTTTCATAATAGTCAATTATCTCCATGAGCTTCATAGCCTCGGGATACTGAAGATACAGCTCATTGATCTTATTATTATAAGATCCTCTTGTGATGGTCCAAGCGGACATGAATGATATAATTCCCACAAGAATGCACAAAAAAACCGTTGTGCCAAGCGATACTTTTTTATTCAAATTTTTTCCTCTTTATATTTCTGTTTTGCGTATACTGCAATTATTTTTTTGGGATCTTCACATATCCGTCAAGTGGATCCACGGGAGTTGAATCAAATCTCACCTCAAAATGCAGGTGATAACCCGTTGACGTTCCCGTTGTGCCCACCTTGGCAATTACATCGCCCTGCTTGACCATGTCTCCCTTATCAACAAGAAGCTTTGATGCGTGGGCATAAAGGGTATACAGTCTCTTTCCCGTATTTCCGTATATGCCGTGATCGATCATTACATAATACCCGTAGCTTGGGCTGTAGACTGATGTAATTACTTTACCCGACAAAGCAGCATATATATTCTCTTTGTTGTTTGCAGGCAAATCAATGCCCTTGTGTCCCTTCCACACATTATGTACGGGATGAAGCCTATATCCAAATGGGCTTGATACATATGTCCACCTGTCGTCAAGGGGCCATATCATCTTTTCGCCCTGGGCATACTCGGCACTTTCTGCAACCTGCTTTTCATAAGCCTTTATAAGAGCCTCAAGCGCTTCATCTGCCTGTGCCTCGAGAATTTCATCAAGTGAAATCTGATTTTCAGTGTCATCCTGCTTTCCCTGAAGCTCTGCAAGCTGGGTATTCAATTCGTCAACTCTTTCGCTTACCGACGATTTCAAAAGCTCATACCCGTCGATCTGCTCCTGCTGACTTTTTTTCAGCTTTTCAAAGGATTCAAGCTCGCCTGCAAGGGTGATCTTTTGTTCCTCAAGCTTTTTTATAATTCTTTTATCATAATTAAGAGAATCGGTGACTCTCTCTGCTGCCTCTATAAGCTCTACCAATGTTTCCGAGGAAAAAACAAGCTCAAGAACCGAATATGTATTCTGCTCTCTTGCCATGCGAAGACGCTGAAGATATACTTCATAAACATCCTCATACTTAGCTCGAAGCTCTTCGATCTTGCCCTCAGTCTCATCAATGGCTTCATCATATCCCTCGATGACCTCGGTAAGTAAAAGAACATATTCCGCATATCCCGCAATAAGCTCCTCTGAATATGCTATGGAGCTTTCCACGTAGTTCTTATCCTTGATTATGTCCGCAAGAGCCTTTTCTGTTTCTTCCTGACGCTTTTTTATGGCCTCAAGCTCTTCCTCAAGCTTCGTTATATCCCCGGGGGTTATAACATCCGCAAAGGACGAAACGCTTGTCAAAAGTATTGAGAGTAATATGACCGAGCTGCAGATAAACCGGAACAGTCTCTTTTTCATTTTACATCTTCTCCTTACGGTATATCCCTGTATACCTTAATTCTTCATATATTTTATAAGTGATATCAAGCTTCCGAAAACGCCTGTAACAAGACCAACTGCCAAAAATCCAACAAGTATCGTTCCCGAAACCTCGTCATAGGGCAGGATCTTTATAAGTGAATAATTCTTCAATGCCATCGACTCAAGGGATCCGTAAATCCACCCCTGTGCAAAATATGCCAAGAGAGATGCCACCATTCCCAGCACAAATCCCTCGATTACAAAGGGCATTGTTATAAACGTCCTTGTTGCGCCAATGGCGTCCATAAGCTCGATTTCTTTCTTTCTTGAAAAGATCGTTACTCTTATTGTGGTTATTATAATAAATACCGTCACCACAAGAAGCGACACAAAAAAGCCCACCGACACTACATACAGTACGCTTTTCAATGATTCCACCGTGTTTGCGATCTCCACACGGCTCATTATATCATCGATATCCGGAAAAGCCGCAAGCTGTCCCTCAAGCTCCTCCACCTTTGCGGAATCCACATAGGTTATCACCACGCTGTCACGGTAGGGGTTGTCCCCTTCCTCAAGGGAAACAAAATAATCAGGGTTCTTTTCCATTTCCTCAAGAAGAGCCTGCTCCTTGGTTATAAGCTTTGTAGCGGCATCATTTACATTTTCAAGCTGAAGTATTCTGTTATATATATCTAAAACCTCGTTTTCGGGGCAATCCGGATTAATATACACTACAATACGGTTAAGATACTCCGTATCCTGCATATTATAGTCTATGTTTCCAATTATCAGAACAAAACTGCCCGTAATAAGCAAACAGGCAATGAGTACCGCAATTGATGCAAAACTCAAAGCCCCGTTCCTTACAATGCCCACAAACGCTTGAGTGACAAGATATCCAAAAGATTCAAGTTTTCTGAATATATTTTTCATTGTTCTATCTCTCCCGCTATATCTGACACGACCTTGCCGCCGTTTATGGTTACTACTCTTTCTCCAAAATATCTGACAAGCCCTCTTTCATGGGTGACAACAATTACAGTCTTTCCCATTTTATGTATCTTGATCAGCATGGACATTATCTCACGGGAAAGATCCGTGTCGATGTTGCCCGTGGGCTCGTCTGCAATTATATATGACGGGTTGTTGGAAAGTGCCCTTCCAAGTGCAACTCTCTGCTGCTCTCCGCCCGAAAGCTCCGATGGGTAGCGATCCTGCTTTCCGTCAAGTGCAACAATGTGCAATATCAACGGCACTCTTGCATCGATCTCTTTTTTTGTCCAACCCGTAACTCTCATGGCAAACGCTATATTTTCATATACCGTCATCTTTGGAAAAAGGCGGAAATCCTGAAATACCACTCCGAGTCCGCGGCGGTATTTCGGGATCTGTCCTGCCTTTAATTCAGCTATATCCTGTCCGTCAACAATAATTCTTCCGTCGGTGGGCTTTTCCTCCCTCATGAGAAGCTTCATAAGTGTGGACTTGCCCGCGCCCGACGCTCCCACAACAAACACAAATTCTCCGTCCTCGATCTTCAAGTTAACATTGTCAAGGGCAACCGTGCCGTTGGGATATATCTTTTTTACGTTTTCAAGTTCTATCATGACCTTATTCTATCACACGCGGACTGAATATTTTGTCCGATTCAGTTAATTGGAGAATGCTTTTCCGAAAGATACTTCTTAACCATAAGGGCAACCTTAAAGGTGATCGCATGGTCAAACTCACGAAGGTCAAGACCTGTGAGCTTACGTATCTTTTCAAGTCTGTACACAAGAGTATTACGGTGTACAAACAGCTTTCTTGATGTTTCCGATACGTTAAGATTATTTTCAAAGAATGCCTGAATGGTTGTCAGTGTTTCCTGATCCAATGACTCGATTGAGCCCTTCTTGAACACTTCCTGAAGGAACATATCACAAAGTGTGGTGGGAAGCTGATATATAAGTCTTCCGATTCCCAAGTTTTCATAGCTGTTGATGCTCTTTTCGTTTTCAAAGATCTTTCCGACATCAAGGGCGATCTGAGCCTCCTTGTATGAACGGGCAAGATCCTTTACAGTCTCTACAACAGTTCCGACGCCAATTGATACATTGGTATAGAACTCTGCGCAAAGAGTATCATAAATTGTCTGCGCAACAGCCTCAAGCTCATACGCTTCGGTTGTAATGGGTGTTTCCTTTACAAGAACCACATCATATTCTCCTATGCTGATTACGCTTTCCTTGTTCTTGTCAGGGAACATATTCTGAATGATATCAAAGGGTACTATATCATTTTTTACAGGGAACTTGATAAGATATACAACTCTTGACACCTCGGGATCAAATCTGAGCTCCTTGGACTTGATATAAATATCCGAAGGCAGAATGTTATCAAGAAGAATATTCTTGATGAGAGAATTTTTGTTGTACTTCTCATCATACATGCTCTTGATATTGTTAAGCGCAATTGCAATTACTCCGGCAATCTTTTCCGCAACTCTGTCCTCGCCTTCAACAAATGCTGCATACTCCACTCTTTGACTGGTTCCGATGGGACGGTATGTAAATCCGCCTGTAATTACCGCATCTGTGCTGAAGTTGAATTCCTCGCGAAGTCCTGTGCGCACTTCTCCGATCTTTACAAGCTCACTGCAGGCAATTACAACACCGTTTTCGTCAATAACGCCGATAACGCGGTTTATCGCATCCTTCATCTGAAAAATTATTCCTTGAAACAGTCTGTTTGACATTTTTGTTTCCCCCTGATTTACCCAGTTATTTTGTATTTTTATTTATTTTCATTCATGAAGATCCCGTCTTCGAAAGCAAAATAAACATATAATCAATTGTATTTTACACGATTTTGTGTAATTTTTCAATAGGTAAATCGTAATTTTTTATAATTTTTTTAATTTTTTTCGTGCATTATGTCTAAATTTTTCAAAAAAATCTCAAAATACACCCTTCGAGTATTATTATTTAACTGTTTTTTCCATTTATTTTTCAAGCATGGCGCTGAGAACCGACAGCATAAACATCGGCGCTGTCTCACATCTGAGAATACGCTTTCCAAGGGACACGGACTTGATTCCGCTCTCGCGCGCGGCGTTTGCCTCCTCCTCGGAAAAGCCTCCCTCGGCTCCCACAAAAAAAGAAATGCTCAAGCCTTCGCAGTCACAGTCTCTCAATGGAGCAAGTGCCTCAAAAACACCCAGCTCCTTTTCCTTTTCGTAGCAAATAAAGCTCTCCTTGTCCTCTGCTGCCATTTCAAGCGCCCTTTTGTATGATACTATGCCGTGAACCGCGGGGATTATTCCTCTGCCGCACTGCTCTGCCGCACTTTCTGCGATCTTGTTCCATCTCTCAACCTTTTTTCTGCCGGAGCTTTCATCGGGACGTGATATACATCTTTCGGATATAAAAGGGATTATTTCATAAGCCCCCGTTTCCACTGCCTTTTGAACAATCAGCTCCATTTTATCCGACTTGGGAAGCGCCATGAAAAGCCTTGCTCTGTAGGTCGGCTCTCCCTCGCTTCTCTTCTCCTCAATTATATCAAGATATACCTTGTCGGAGGTGATTTTCTCAATGACTCCCGTGTAGTCAGTTCTCTCCTTGTCGCACAGGGTTATTTCATCTCCGACCCTCATACGCAAGGATCTTGAGATGTGATTTGCGCGTTCACCCTCAAGCACTGCCTTTTTTTCGCTTATTTCATTTTTAGATATATAAATTCTTGGCATATTCTACCTCGCTTGATGCATATTTACCTCAAATATGTTGGCTATGTGATTATATCAAATATTTTTGAATTTTACTATATCTTTTTATGCATCAAGGAAAATTAACAATTGCGTCAAAAAGAGTTCATATTTCTTTGCCATATTATATATACATATGTAGATTTTACTGCATAGCACAACAAATATACAACAATTATGAAACCATGAGGAAAGGAAAAAGATTATGAAACTTGGAGTTATGTCACCCGTTCTCGGAGGAATTTCTCTTGAGGAAATGTTCAAATACCTGTCAAGCCTTGGCGTACAATCCATCGAGCTTGGTGTCGGAGGCTATCCCGGCAAGGCACATTGCGATGCCGCAGATTTTCTTGCCCACCCCGAAAAGATCGATGCTCTTCGCTCTTACATGGAAAAATACAATATTGATATTCCCGCCCTTGCTTGCCACGGAAACCCCGTTCACCCCAACCGTGACACCGCAAAGCGCTTTGAGGACGATTTTGACGCCGCAGTGCTTCTTGCGGAAAAGCTCGGTATCCACACCATCGTAGGCTTTTCAGGCTGTCCCGGAGACTGCCCCGAAAGCCGCGAGCCCAACTGGGTTACATGTACATGGCCAACGGACTACCAGAGGGTTCTGAAATGGCAGTGGAACGAGGTTCTGATTCCCTATTGGAAAAACAAGGCTGAATTTTGCCGCGCTCACGGTGTTGACAAGATCGCTTTTGAGATGCACCCCGGCTTTTGCGTATACAATCCCCCCACACTGATGAAGCTCCGCGAGGCAGTTGGCGATATAATTGGCGCAAACTTCGACCCAAGCCACCTTTTCTGGCAGGGAATCGATCCTGTTGAGGCTATCAAATATCTCAAGGGAGCCATCTACCATTTTCACGCAAAGGACACATTCATGGATCCGGCAAATATAGCCGTTACAGGTGTTCTTGACACTGCAGGCTATGGCGATATCCTTTCACGTTCATGGGAGTTCCGCACCGTAGGCTACGGTCACGACAAGCTTCTTTGGAACAGCATTATATCCACACTTAAGGCTACGGGCTACAACGGAGTAATTTCCATTGAGCATGAGGATCCCTTGATGTCCCCCAAAGAAGGACTTGAAAAAGCAGTTTCTTTCCTCAAGGATGTAATAATTTTTGACGAGCCCTCTGCTATGTGGTGGGTATAACTGATAATCATATAGAATTTGACAAATTAGAAAGTTAAGCATATTTTTTCACCTTTCTGTAAACAGATTCATAAAGGCGACTTCTCATAAAGAAGTTTGATTTCTCCTTGTAGGGACCGGCGTCCTCGACGGTCCAAAAAGGCATAATTGCTCCGCAGAAAACAAATAAGTAACCCCGATAGACTTTCAAAAATCTGTCGGGGTTTGTTGTTATTTTTCTGCTATAAAAGTCCAATGTTCAGAAATGTTTTTAGGCATCATTTGTGCCAGGGCGTCAGCATCTTTAATAAGATTTTTGTTTCCAAAGTGGAAGAAAAAGAATTCTCCTTTTCCTTCATTATATCCCAATTGGAATTCAAGTTCTTTCTTACAATAGGGGAACACCGGCTTTAACCGTTCGTCAATTGCCCAAACAAAAGCTGAATCGTGATTAGAAAGACAATTGATGATCCATGACTCTTGTTCTTCAAACCAAGCCCAGAAAGCTCTTGCTGCTTCCTCATTCATAACTTTTTTAGAAAATAGTGAAAACATACCTTTTCTCCTTTTAAATAAACTATTATTTTTCCTTTTATCGCCGGTTTCGCCTTTGTATTACAAAGGCATAGGGCAAAGCCCATGCCCCTATGGTTGCACGTATACCAAGGCTCCCTCCGGGAGGGAGCTGTCGCGTTAGCGACTGAGGGAGAGTGCGTTACAATGAGATTACTCCAAACCCAAAGTTACGCAGGCTCCTTCCACCACTTCGTGGTCCCCCTTCCTCTCGGAGGAAGGCTTTTTTGCTGCCACCATTATAACACAAATCGGCAGAGAAAACAACATTTGTAAACATCCTTATGAGAACGTTCCTAATGGTCTCTTTTTTTATTTATTCTGTATACGCTCGATCCTGCCTTCAAAAAGCTTTTCAAATTCTTCAATGGATCCTTTTGTTAACAAGTCTTTTTGACATACAAAAAAGCCTTTGTGTTTAACGCCTGAGAAGTTTATCTCATACCATTCACCGTAATCCTTAACATTTTTAACCCCGTCAATGCTATCTTCACGTTTTGCTTTTTCGCACCGGCTTACAATATATCCATCATCTGTGATATAAATTATTTTAGGAAAAATTTCGGGATACTCATATTTTGTAGGATAAATCAATGCCAACATAATCATTAATACCGGATAGCTCAATGCAGTAACTATAAGAGCTATCTTTGTACCGTTTTCCATAAGCAAACCTATCACGGGCAATGATATTAAAAGACTAATTGGCGTAGATATGGTTAAGATAATTAAAGTTGTAATTTTGTGAATATTACAAATACGCTTTTTAACTTTTGTTGATAATTCACCTGTAAATTCAAAAACACTATTCATATTGTGTACCTCCTTATATGTTAAGTTTACGGATGAAATGATTGTTGTAATGGCGGCTGAACCATTGTAACTCTTCAGTCCGTCACCCCATACCACGTTTGACCTTTTTCCGCTTATACGGTAACATAAATTGAGAAAAAAGTCAACGATTTGGGATAATTAACGATTTTTTGGGATAATCGATGAGATTTCTGTAAATTTTAGTAATTTTTACAGTGATTTATGATATTGCCGGTGATTTATCTTAATTTTTTATGTATTATGAATCCTTTTTTAAACACTTTCGTTTTTTATATTACTATTGTCTGAATCAATCACCCCTTTGTAAGTTAATACTTCATTATCATCAATGTATTTCAAAAAGCGCAAAATACCAATATAATCGTCGCTGGCAAACGATATATTACGAAAAACATCAGTTTTGAATATACTTTGTCTTTTATAAGTAATATTCAAAACTTTATCTTCGGTAGTTGATAAAAAATTTGAATGTTTGTCCTCAACTACTGAAGTGATTTTGCTCCATGAGTATATAGTAGCTTTTCCAAACAAGTTAAATAGAGTAATTCCGTCGTTGTTGTATATAATTCTTCGATTTTTATACGTAAGAAAAAATAACAAAAATGCTACCCAAAATGGAATTGTAATTGTTATGTCTTTTTTAATTATCGAACATAACATAGACCAAAATACTACAGAGAAAGAGGATAAGAATCTAATCTTTAATGTTTTATATGCTCTAATCTCATTTTTAGTCCATACAAGCTCATCCGATAACTTTTGTTTAACATAACTCTTTTCAATATATTGAGAAACTTTAATTGCTAAAAACAACAACACCAAAACAGTCATGAAAAGAAACGTTCCATGTTTATTACTATTTTCGTCCTTATTTTCAACGACTTGATCACTTAAAAAACCATCGTCAGTCAATTCATAAGATAAAACCATAGTACTATTGGGCAAATACGTAATGTTTATTTTATCACCAACTTTAAGACCGGAAGCAGTCATAAAATAAAAACTCATTTCTCCGACATCAACAATTGAAGCTCTTACAACTGAACCGTTATGCATATATCTTGGAGATTGATCTACTTTTTCTATGCGCTTGATCTCTCCGGCATATTCTATAGCATCTTCCGCAGACTCACCAACAAGATTTATCCCATACATCAATGTTTGCATTTGAGTGGAAACTATTATTACAGCCACAATACATGAAATTAGTATTAATATTAAGGATTTTTTATTATTTGATTGTTCAAGAGTTGCCTTCTTAACTTTCCTGCGATAGTTAATAATTGAAATGACAGCAAAAGAAAAGGATGCAATCAGAAAAAACAAGGGAATAACGAATCCATTATTATAATACTCTGAATAACTAAAATGCATCGTATTAAATACCTCACGAAATGATATATAATGATCCTTTCTATAATATCTTCGCAATTATCAACTTTAATCTAAAATTTCATTCGTTTGAATCTTTTTCGTTTGAAATTATGTTCTCACATTTTCTTTGAATAACAACAAAAACACAATTAAAGAGAAACAACACACAGCCGGTGATTGCAACTCTAATCAATATTTCTTGATTGTAAATCAGATATCTGTTCAAAAGACTGCTAAGCAATCCTGAAATCAAACAAATAGAACCAAGAGTTAGATATATTTTGTCCTTAACCTTAGTATCTTGGATTTTTGAAATTGCAACAAATGTTGTTATTGCTATAAATAACGTTGAAAACAGTGGGATAATACTCATACATAATTGCACAATTCGGTTTTTACGATTGTTTTTCATATAATTCACCTGCTCTCTTATTTATTTTTATTCTGAACACGTTCAATTCTGCCTTCAAAAAGTTTCTCGAATTTTTCTATGCTATCTTCAGATACTAAATCCTTTTGACAGATAAAAGATATGCTTTTGTGCCACCAATCAAAATATATAAAATAGCCCTCGCCAAAATCAACAACATACTTTACATTGTCAATTGTTCTGTGTTCCTTAAGGTTTTTTGTTTGAGCCTGCATATGTCCATCCTCGTAAAAAACAACTTTTTTGGGTACGACATTTTCGTAATTATATTTTAATGGTGGAAGCAAAAACAATAAACCTAAACCAAGTGAACAAACTGCAACAATACATATGTAAAATATGTGCCACTCAGGAGAATCAAATAATAGAGCCAAAGTTAAAAATGGACATAAAAAGAATATCTCCACAATAAGCCAACCCTTTATAGCATATTTAAACCTTGCCTTTACAAAAAATTTATAGCAAGTCTCTGATAAACTGCCTTCAAATTTTATCATTTTATTTCCCCTATTTCTTTACAGCCTTATTCTTTTTTCCGCCCGGCAAATCAATGTCAAGTGAATCAAGGATCTCTCCTTCGGACAAAACGAAAAGAACCACGATAAAAACTATCAAAAATCCGCCAAAGCTTCCCATGGAAGTATGCTTCATTGCCAAAAACTCATTTCCATCAAGGGACAAAGCCATGGCAACAGTCAAAAATGCGGTAATTACGCTTGTAAAAAATCCAAAGCTCCACAAAAAGCCTCCGTTTTTGATCCACATTACCAGCATCACAACAGCAAACACTATTCCAAGAATCATCGCTCCAACAGACGCATAGGCTCTTGCATCCTCGGAAAAGCATGTGAAAATGAACATTATCGCGCCTATGACAAATAAAAATACAAATGACGGTACACAATAGCCTATAAGCTCATGAAGCGCGGGCAAGGTCTCCTTGATCAGCGCAGATGCCGCGGAGCCCGCGCCTATGATATTCATTATAAAACTCACTACATAAAAAGCCCTGTTGCGTTTTCCAAAATAATGAGGAATAATCGCAAGGATCGACATCAAAGCTCCATATCCGAGCAGTCCCCATGAAACGATCTCTGCGTTTTTCGCAAGCCTGCCTATGAAGTACACGGAAAGAATGAAAACTATATACGCGGTGAGCATCATTTCAACGGACGCAAATAAATTGAGCTGAACCATGCTCTGCTCCTTGTCGGTTTGCAGTTTAGCCTTCATTGTTGCCATCTTCCTTTTCTTTTTTTTCTTCCGTTACATTCTCTTTCGGCTCTTCTGTTTCGCCTTCGCTACTGTTACAATTATCCGAAAGACCGTTGTCCGAAGAGGCGGGACAGGTCTGTTCTGACACCTCAAATTCCGCAACTATATGGCTTTGTTCGTTCACAACAAGTCTTTTGCGTCTTATCATGTAAATTATGGCACCGACGGGAACGATCAATCTCAAAACTGAGATATTCTCCGAAATTGACAGAGCGCTGAAGGTTAAATAAAAACCTAAATTAAAGCTGGTGCTGACGCCGTTTCCCATGTTAAAAATAAACGCTATTTGTCCAAGAATGATCACTACTATCCAAAGAGCCTTTTTCTTGATGTTCTTTCTTGCACAGTCGATCACCATCAGTACCACAAATGCCAAAGAAGCAACCCCATATGCCAAAACCACGATCTGAAGCGGAGATTTGCCGATTATATTTGCAAACGGCTTGCCCGATGCAACATCCACATCATCCTTCAACGATACGTTACAGCTTGCAAGAGCAGTGCTGTCTCCTGCCGTTCCAACTTCAATGTAGAAGTCGCGATTATCTGTCTCCACAAGGAAATCCATCCAAGCATATGTTACTCCATTTGAAGTTTTCACTCTATAGCCTACAGGACCGGTTAAATTGTATCGAGAAAAGCCGCCTAAATATTCTATCATCTGAGGAAACGCAGCATAAAAATCTTCTTTAGATATATAACGTTTATTCACTTGATCAAAGGCTTTTTCCACATCTTTTTTCATCAAGCAATCTACAAAAATCTCTGCTTTCGTCTTCATTTCCATTTGTTTTTCTTCGCTGAAGCTTTCGCAGGACACAAGTAAGCTCAATGCAATCAGCAAAAGTGTTGCCACCGCAATTACTCTTATAATTCTCTTTTTATTTTTTCATGACAAATACCTCCTTTGTCCTTGTATCACAATTATACCATAACAGTCACATGATTGTCAACAGAGTTTTAAGGATTTTTCGCAATTCTCTTTTATGCACAAATTCATAATATGATATTTGGTTATTATCCACAATAGACACTTTGCGCTGCCTTCTCCCCATGTTTTATTATGTTTTATCATTTTCCGTAGGGTAAAAGTCAATAGTTTTTTCAAAAAAATTTCCGCACCACTTGACAAAATATAAAGAAAATGCTATAATCACCGAGAAGACAAGTAGCCTTGACAAGCTTTTCGCAGAGAGCTGCCGTTGGTGTGAGTGCAGTAAAAGCCCCAAGCGTCGAAACCACTTCGCTTTTGACATCGTTATACATTAAATGAGTGGTATGTTTTCATACAATTAAGGTGGAACCGCGCATAAATTGCGTCCTTAAATTTTTCCCTTTCGGGATCAATTAAGGATGCTTTCTTTATTTTTAGGCGTCCTTCCGTAAATTTGTTATTGATATTTTAAGATATAAGGAGAAACCAAATGAACAAGGAAATTTTCAATCAGTGTTTCCGTCACTCTTTAGCTCACATTCTTGCTAAAGCCGTTACCGAAATATACGGTAAGGAAAACACAAAGCTTGCAATCGGTCCGCAGATCGACGAGGGCTTCTACTATGACTTTTTGCTTCCCCAATCCATTACTTCAGAGGACTTCCCAAAGATCGAAGATAAAATGAGAGAGATCCTCAGACGTAAAGAGGACTTCACCTGTGAAGAGCTCAGCCGTGAGGCTGCCCTTGAGCTTTTTGCAGATCAGCCCTTTAAGGTGGAGCTTATCAACGATCTTCCCGAGAACGAAAAGATCACGATCTACAAAACAGGCAACGATTTTGTGGATCTTTGCCGTGGCCCTCACGTTGACAACTCACAGGATCTTCTCAACTGCGCCTACAAGATCAAATCCTGCTCCAGCGCATATTGGAGAGGCGACGAAAAGAGAGAAAACCTCCAGAGAATCTATGTGTTCGCATTTAAGTCCAAGGATGAGCTGAAAGAGCATCTCAAGTTCCTTGAAGAAGCAAAGGAACGCGACCACAGAAAGCTCGGTCCTCAGCTTGATCTGTTCTTTATGGACGAAACTGCCCCCGGTATGCCTTATTGGCTTCCAAAGGGCTGGAAGCTCTTCAACCTCATTCTCGATTTCTGGCGCGAGGAGCACGAGGCTCGCGGATATCAGGAGATCTCTTCTCCCATCATCAACTCCAACTCTCTTTGGGTTACTTCGGGACACTGGGATCACTATCAGCACAATATGTTCACCATCAATATCGATGAGAACACAACCTACGGCGTAAAGCCCATGAACTGCCCCAACTCAATTATCGTTTACAAGAGAAAGGGCCGCTCCTACAGAGAGCTTCCCCTCAGACTTTCCGACTGCGACGTTCTTCACAGAAAGGAAAAGTCAGGTGAGCTAAACGGACTTCTCAGAGTTCAGATGTTCCGTCAGGACGACTCACACAACTTCATTACCGAAAATCAGATCTTTGACGAGGTTAACGCGATCCTCGACATCGCTGACAAATTCTACGGAATCTTCGGTCTTGAATACCGTCCCGAGCTTTCCACAAGACCCGATGACTTTATGGGCGACATTGAACTTTGGGATAAGGCCGAAACAGCTCTTAAGGCTATTCTCGACGCAAGATACGGTGAGGGCGGCTATGACATCAACGAAGGCGACGGCGCATTCTACGGTCCCAAGATCGACATTATGATGAAGGACGCTCTGAAGCGTCAGTGGCAGATGGGTACCATCCAGCTCGACTTCCAGCTCCCCCGTAATTTTGACATCACTTACACCGATTCCGACGGCTCACAGAAGACCCCTGTTATCATTCACCGCGTAATCTACGGTTCAATGGAAAGATTCCTCGGAATCCTCATCGAAAACTTCAAGGGCGCATTCCCCTATTGGGTATCTCCCGTTCAGGTAGGCATAGTTCCCATCCGCCCCGAGCATAACGAATATGCTGAAAAGCTTGCAGCAATCTTCAGAAAGAAGAAGATCCGCTATGAGCTCGACACCTCCGATTCCAACATGAAGGAAAAGATCAAGAAGTACAAGAACGAAAGACTTCCCTATGTAATTGTAATCGGCGACAAGGAAGTTCAGGAAGAGGCAGTTTCCCTCAACATCCGCGGCGGCAAGAGCCTCAACGGCATTCCCTACACCACATTCCTCAAAATGTCCGAGCAGATGAACGAGGAAAAATCCCTCGACCTCATCACTGCTCTTGATCAGATCAAAGATTAATTGTTTAGTATGGGGCTTTGCCCCACACCCACCAAACTTTTTTGTAAAAAAGTTTGGATCAAAAAACTTCAATAAAAGGATTCAGTTATTTATACAACAATTCCAAAAGTTTTTGAGGGGTTATAGGGGAACTTTTTGAAAAAAAGTTCCCCTAAAATAACCTAAAGTAAAAAGGAGAGAAAATATGAAGGTACAGCAATTATTATTTAAAACCGAAAAAAAAGCTCCTGCCGATTGTATAATTGAAAGCCAGTCACTTATGATGAGGGGCGGATATATCAAGCCTGTTGGAACAGGAGTATTCTCAATGTTCCCTGCAACAAAGCGTATCGCCCACAAGATCGAAACCATCATGAGAGAGGAAATGGACAGAATCGACGGACAGGAGGTATTGTTCCCCGTAGTAATGCCCGGAGCATTGTGGCAGGAATCGGGACGTTTTGATTCCATCGGATCCGAGCTTCTGCGCTTCAAGGACAGAAACGGCATTGATATGGTCCTTGGAATGACACATGAGGAAGCGGCTGTTCAGATCGTAAGAGATGTGGCTCAGTCATATGCAAAATATCCGTTCATGATCTACCAGATCCAGACCAAGTTCAGAGATGAGCCCCGTTCCCGCGGAGGACTTATCCGTACCCGTGAATTTACAATGAAGGATGCATACTCCTTCCACACCTCACAAGAGGATCTTGAAAAGTACTATGAGATTTGCTACCATGCCTACGAGCGTATTTTCGCACGCTGCGGAGTACCGGAGGTCGTGGCAGTTAAATCCGACTCGGGCATGATGGGCGGACGCGTTTCCCATGAATTCATGCTTCTTACAGACATCGGTGAGGACACAATTGTGATCTGTCCCGAATGTAATTACCGTTCCAATATGGAAGCGGCTGACTGCATTGTTGAAAATGCTCCCTGCGGAGTTGAAGAGCTTGCCGAGGTTCACACACCCGGATATAAAACAATTGAGGAGGTATGTACATACCTCAAGAAGCCTGCCATCAATTCATGCAAGGCAGTGCTTTATCAGAGAAACGTTGACGATTCCCTTGTTATCGTATTCCTGAGAGGTGACCTTGACGTAAACGAAACAAAGCTCAAGAATCACTTGAAGGCAGATATCCACCCTGCAATCGTCACCGAGGAAATGGGGGTTTGCGCAGGATATATAGGACCCAAGGGACTCCCCGAGGGCGTTACCGTTGTATATGACGAGTCACTTCGCACTCTTGAAAGCTTCGTTGCGGGGGCTAACAAGACCGACTACCACTATGTTGGAATGAATATGGCTCGTGATATTGGAGATGTTGAATACGTAAGCGTTGCAAAAGCATTTGAGGGCGGTATATGTCCTGTTTGCGGCAAGCATTCCATTAAGATCAGCCGCGGTATTGAGGTTGGTAATATATTCCAGCTTGGAACAAAATATACAGAATCCATGGGACTTCAGTACCTTGACAGCAACGGCGAGCTTCAGTGCCCCATTATGGGCTGTTACGGTATCGGTGTGGGAAGACTTATCGCCTCCGTATGTCAGGTACGCCGTGACAAGTTTGGACCTATCTGGCCCATTACCATAGCACCGTGGCAGGTTCAGCTCTGCGCTCTCCGTGTTGACGATGAAAATGTAAGAAAGACAGCGGATAAGCTCTATGAGGATCTGAAAAAGCTTGGCGTTGAGGTTATCTATGATGACAGAAACATCGGTGCAGGCTCTATGTTTGCAGATGCAGACCTTATAGGCGTACCTCTCCGTGCAGTTGTCAGCCCAAGAACTCTTGAACGAGGAGCAATTGAGCTTTCCGCAAGAGATAAGTCCTTTACCGTAGATCTCACCGCAGACAACGCGGCAGAGCTTATCAAGGCAAAGGTTACGGAAATGATCAATGCCATTTCAAATGTAGACTGATTTAAATCCGAATAAGTTAAAATGCCTCCCGCGGAAAACCGTAGGAGGCTTTGTTATTTAAGTTATTGTTTATTCTCTTTTGCCCTGCGAAATGCCTCAAAATCTGCTCTGTCCTGTGTTCCAAGGGCGTTGCGGAACATTACCGTTCCGTTTTCATCGGTATCAAAGGTGTATTCAACGGATCCGTGATATCCACTGCCAAGCTCTGTGGGCTCGTATCTGCGGAAAAGTCCGTCATCTGTGGGGAAATAGCCCTCTCCCTTTCCCCTGTAGTCCGTCAGCTCCCAGATGCAATCAAGCTTTCCACCCTCGCCGTAGGGACGTGAGAACTTAACTATTCCAACCTCGGGAGCAAACCAGTATTCCATATGACCGCCACGGTATCCGTATCCGCCGTTTAATCCCACAAGGCTGAGCTTTATATGACGGCAGTTTTCAAATTCTCCTGCCTTGGTGATGACCTTTTCATCCTCAAGAACGTCGAAAATAAGATGCTGTGCGCCGTTCCAATGTGAATCTTTCTTCTCGTCACGGTGATAGCCGGGAACCCATTCGTCGCTCCATACGCATCCTGCGGCATCGCACAGAATATCGTAAAGGAAGCTGTAAAGAAGCTTGAATCTTTCTCCCGACCAATCGCCTACCTCCTTCCACTCAAACGAATAGCTTCTGTCACAGTCCATCCTTACCTTACCGTTTTCACGCTGTACGGGACAGTACTCAAAGAAGTTCCAGAGTCCTCTTTCGGTATATTCGGGATTGAAATTCTCGTCGGTATCAAAGATTCTTTCCATTACCTCGTTGGCAATTGCGGTATGAACCTTTTGTCTCTTGGTTACTGCAAGCTCGGCAGCACGCTTCATCTCATGACTAACGTCAAGAAGTCGACCGTCATTTCCCTCTTGCTCTGCATAATTATTTCTCATTTTAAGTATATTGCCCATCCATGAATCATCATAGTTCAAAAGCATACTAAAGGCACATGACTTTACAGTTGCGCTGTTGCCATCGGAGCCTGTAATCTCAAAGGTATTCAGAACCTCAAGCTCCATGCCCTCGGGGTTATCTACGGTATAGCTCCATTTATTGCCCGTTCCCATGGGGAACAAGCCCTCGCCGCCATGGATCTCATACTCCTTCAAAAGCCATGTATCCCTTGAACCGTAATTATTCAAGGTCTGACTTACAATTCCCACATCGGGCGCAAAGGCGGTTTCACAATAGGTTCTTCCGTAAAAATTGCCTTCTAAAACGTATACGCTGCAATTTTCAAACCTACCTGCAGGAGTTTCTATTACTGCATTTTTATCCTTACATGTAATTTTGCTCAATCCGTCCTTGGAGGTCTTGACCTCTCCCTGCTTCATTTCAGGATCAAGGATCATTTTGCCAATTCTTGAACAATTCCAGAACAGACAGTCGTCAACAGACTCAAAGTATCCTCTGTTATATCCCGGCTGCGTCCAGAAATAGAGCTTACCGTCTATATACTTATATACCTCGCCCGTTGCTCTCATCGAATATTTGAAATTGTCGATTTCTCCAAGAGAATGAAGCTTTTCTTCAAGCTCCAATGCCGCGAGTGTATTGGCATAGTATAGCTTATCGGGTGTAAGAAGCTCCAGTACCTTTTTATATGAGTCTACTAATTTCTCATAGTTACCCTCATTACCCTGATAGTAGCCGTACCAGAAATAAGCATATGCCAGAGCATCTGTAAATCCGTTGTCGCGAAGCCAAGGGATCTGTGTTTCCTCCATGAACTTCAGCTTTTCTGCGCCGCTGTATCTTTCTTCCTCAACGGCAATTACGGTTTCCATGACCTCTTCGTTGTGGCTTTCAAGAGCCGCCGTCTTCATTCTTTCAAGAATCTCATCGTTCTTTTCGCCGGGAATCCACCAATATCCTGCCCTGAGTACGTCTGCAAGAGCATATTTCTTTTCAATTGACTCCTCAAGATTTTCAACAGCCTCAAGAACCTGTCGGTATTCTGCCTCAAAGCCCGTACGGTCTTCCCTTATTCTCCAAAGCTTCAACTGCTCAACATGTCTCATTACACGATCCTTTATGCTTTCGTTTTCATCGTATGTCTTTTCCATAATTCCATATTCCTTTCTCAGTTGCTTACGCCCCTCACTGAGTCTGTATTTTACCGTTCCTACGGGTATAAACAGACGCTTTGAAATCTCCATTACGGAAAGTCCTTCAAAATAATGCAGCTTTACCGTCTGTCTGATCTTTTCACTGAGAGCTTCCACTGCCAAGCGAAGCTCCGACAGCTCCTCATCACGGGAATAATCAGAAAGACCAAGCATTTCCATAAGCTCCTCGTTTTCTTCATCTGTGGCAGACATAATTTTCATAACGTCAAGGCTTATATCGGGTATGGCGTTTCTGTAATGCGCCACAAGCTTATACGCCTTATTTCTCGCTATATTACATACCCACGACCCAAAGCTGCCTCGTTTCTGAAGCTTATCAAGATTTATCCAAGCGCATACAAAGGCGTCCTGTGAAGCATCCTGTGCAGAAAATCGGTTTTCCGTTACCTTATACGCCGTTCCCATTACTGCGCCCTCATGTCTTCTGACAAGCTCTTCAAATGCCGCTTGGTTTCCAAGCAAAGACAGCTCAACAAGGTTTTCGTCACTATGGTTTAAATACTTATTCATTTTGTTTCCCTTTCCGTTATCCTGACCCTACAGCCTCCGCGGTTATGCCTCGGATCCTTTTCCATTGCCTTTTGTTTTTTGGGGCTTTCACTTATAAGTCCCTAAAAAGATTAAAAAGGTTGGGTGTTCCTTGAAAAAAATCGGAATTTTTTTATAATTCTTTATAAAACAGAGAGCCATAAACAACTCAATGAGTTTTTTACGGCTCTTTTACTTGCTATTTATTATTTTTCGTCAAAAAATACGGGTTTGCCTCCATTTGCCGCAGACTCATAAACCGCTTCCAGTATCTCTGAAACGGCGCATGCCTCCTCGGGAAGCACACAGGGGTCTGTATCGTTTACAATGGCTTCGATCCACTGCTTTGCTTCAATTGCAGCGGCAGTAAGCTTCATTGTGGTGGTGTAGTTCATGTCGGGACATTCCTCGCAGAGTTTTCCGTCCTTGTCATAATTGAGGAAAAGCTGCTGATTCTTGATCTGCGCTCCCGCCTTTGTTCCGCAAAGAACTGTACTTGCCTCAATGGGATCAAGTATGTTAAGCGCCCAGCTTGATTCAAGATTGATGGTTGTACCGTCCTGCATTATGATAAATCCGAAGGCGGAATCCTCAACGGTATGCTCCTTGGGATCCCAAGGTCCCCATTCGTTTGCGCAATTGGGGTCTGTCAGCTTTTTATATTTGGTTCCGACAACCATCTTGGGCTTGTAGTTGTCAAGCATATAGAGGGTAAGGTCAAGAGCATGGGTTCCAATGTCTATGAGGGGTCCTCCGCCCTGCTCAAATTCATTGAGGAATACGCCCCATGTAGGCGTCTTACGGCGGCGAAGAGCCAATGCCTTTGCATAGTAGATCTCACCAAGCTCTCCTTCCTTGATCCTGCGTCTCAGCTCAAGGCTTTCGGGACGGCATCTGTTCTGATAACCAACCGTAAGCTTCATGCCTGTTTCTTTTGCAACACGGCACATTTCGCGAGCCTCCTCGGCGGTTTTTGCCATGGGCTTTTCAACCATTACGTGCTTTCCCGCTCTGAGAGAATCAATTGTGATGAAGCTGTGCGAACGATTTGGGGTACAAATATGTACAACGTCAATTTCCTTATCCTTGAGAAGCTCCTTATAATCAGTATATACCTTTGCATCGGGAGTTCCGAACTTTTCCTTTGCTTCCTCGGCTCTTTCGGGAATGATATCACAAAATGCCACCATCTTTACATTTTCAACAGTAGCAAGTCCCGGCATATGCTTGCTTTTTGCAATTCCGCCGCATCCGATTATAGCCGCTTTTATTATTCTTGAAGTTTCCATAGCTTAACCTCTTTTTCTTTCAATAGGATAAAATATAAGCAATACTACTCCGTTTATTGTATCACATCTTTTTTCTAAAATCAACCTTTTTTAATTTATTCTCAAATTTTTTTACTTTATAGGAATTTGTTTGGTTTTGGAGTCTGGCTTTCCCCCTGCAGCCGTGGGCTGCTATTTTACTATATAGGAAAATGCTGAAGTATAAAGTTGAAAAGCTACAAAAAGCCGCACTCGTGTGGAGTCTGGCTTTTCCCTGCAGCCGTGGACTGCTATTTTAAATAGTTGTTTTTGGTGATTTTTCTTTTTAAAATTCCGCAAAAAGCCTCAAGATCCTCAGCAGTTTCAAATCCGTTTTTTTGTACGATATAGGCAGAGAAAGGGGTGTTATACAGCAGAATAAGGTTTTCTATTTCATAAACGTACTTGATCTTGCGGTAGGGAACGTTTATTGTTTTCGTCTTTTTACCCCTTACGGAAACGTCGGTAAAACCGTTATCCCTGAACGTATATTCTGTATTAATTGTTTTGTAGTTTTTAAAGAAAAATCTATTGATCTTCTTGCTGAAGCTGATATAGTCAAAGTAATTAAGAATTATGAGCAGAATTGACAATACTACAGCGTAGATAAAGATTTTCAGATACTCCAAAGTACCTTCAAATCTTGAAAAAAAGTTAATTATAATCAGACCGCCACCAATCTCTATGCATAACTTTAAAATCGTCAATAAGATCAAATTGAGAATTTTTGATAATTTTTTCATAGCAAGACTGCCTTTGCAAAAATCCATGCTGTGGTCGGAAAATTCGCAGTAAACCTCCGGTGTCACCACCGTTTTGTTTTTAAGCGATACGTCACGAATATCATTATTTTCTTTTAATTGATTGTCATTCATAAGCTATCCGTCCTTTTGTATAAAGATAAAATGGAATTGTTATATTTATATAGTACAACAATTCAACATGTTTGTCAACCCTTTAAATAAAAAAATCATCTGTAAAAGCTTTCATTTTTACAGATGATGATAATTAAATTGATGGAGTATTATTCTTCGTCAGCGGGCTTACCCATATATTCAAGCCAAACCTTCCATTCGTTTGCGGGGATCATGGCTACAACATCTCTGCCTGCAAACTCGGAAACCTTCTTGTAGAAAAGCTCACACTTTTCATATTTCTTTGTGGGTATTGCCACATGCTCGTCAGTTCCGATCTTTGTTCTGTTTTCCATAAACCAGTGGTATGTCTGTCTGAAGGGCTCCCAACCAAGTTCCTTTTGAATCAGGATCATTCGGTAAGCGGCACCGTAGAATGTATACTCATTTGTCTTGGAAATGTCCTTACCAAGTGAAAGGTATGCTTCCTCAATATTGCTGTATGTGAAATACTGGGACGTTGTGAACTCAGAGGGGGAAGCGGAAAGTCCGTTCTTATCAAGACAGTAAGCAAGCTTAAAGTCTGTCATGGACTCTGTCTCAAAGTACCAGTCCGCGCCGATATCGAACATGTGTCCCATTTCGTGCATAACTCCGAAGTTTACGTCTCTTGCCTCAGGTCCTCTTGCAACCATTTCCTTAATGTCATTGGAGAACCATGTGGATGCGTTTCCGAAATCGTTGCCTACCGCACTGTAGGATGCTGTAATGGTATTATAACCGCTTGTTACATACGCCATGTAGTCACAATTTGCATATGCCTTTACAATAATATTCTCGTGGGGAATATAATTTGTAAGCTCGATGAATGAGAAGTAGCAATCTTCAGCATTGTTCGCCCATGTCTGACCAAACTCGTCGGTAAACTTACCCTGCTTCTTATCAAGAGTGATGATGAATTCCTTCTTCATCTTGGGAGGCAGACGGAGAGTGATCTTTCCTTCGTTGGAAATATACTGGAGGAACTGCTCACTTCCGCGCTCAATCATATCAAGCTTGAAGTTTGTTGAAATATTTTCGCTTTCCTTTCTGAGCACGATCTTGCCATCCTCATAGGAAGCATAGTATTTTGTAAGATTGGACACTGTGAAGTTTGTAGAGGAATAGATCGCCATCTTATATGTTCCGTCCTCATTGGGTTCAAAGTACCATCTGATCGTAGCATAACTATCCTGTGTCTGAGGTCTTGTTGTGTTTGTATATCTCATACGGTAGTTTGAGTATACAACTGAACCTGACTTCATTGTAGATGATGAAGGATATGCAACGGGAAGTCCGATTACATGATATACTTCGTCGTTAGGAGAAATTGTATAGCTGGGATTTTCTCCTGTTGTCTGATAAATGATTGTAAAAATATTGTCCTTGTCCTCTTTTGAAACGAAAAGGGGCTTATCATTATCTATATTATTTTCTGAAAGCGCAAATGACAAATATCCATCAACGCCGGGAATTGTGATCTTATATCTACCAACGGGAAGCACTCCCATTTCTTCCTCGGTCATACCCTTCTCAAGATCCTCCGTAGGTGTGGGCGTTGCTGAAGGAGTAGGCGTCGGCTCCACCGAGGGAGTGGGTGTTGCAGAAGGAGTCGGATCGGGCGTTGTTGCGGGAGCTTCTGTTTTCTGCGTTTCTGTGGGTGTTGGTGTGGGTGTTGCAGTGTTGTCAGTTGTACAAGCCGCAAAAGAAAGCATTGTTGCAATAACAAGCGCAAGGGCTATTATCTTTTTCATGTTTTTCTCCTTATTTATTATTTTTATTTTATGTTAAAGCACAGATACTTTGCCGTCAAACATTAATTACCTGCGCATTTAGCCACAAGAACATTCCATTCTTCCTCACCAATATAATCCTTAATGTGCTTTCCGCCATGCTTTTCAAGGGCATCGGTAAATATTTTCAGTCTTACATTAACATCGGTGGGCTGTGCTTCAAGAGCATTGATCTCGTGATAAGATTTACGGAAGGCTTCCCATCCAATCTCATTGAGAGCATAAGTTGAGAATATGTAACATGTTCTCACAACCTTTTCTCCGAGGGTCTTTCCGTCCTCCATTTTCATGGGAGCTTCGCTCTTCCATGTTTCAGAAATTGTATTTCCGTCAAAATAATCCTTGTATGAATATCCCGACTGAGCGGCAACCGCCTTTTTGTCAAGATTTGCCCAAAGAGCATATGCAAGCTTTATATTTGTTGCGGATTCTCCGTCAAATCTCCAACCGCGGTTCCAGTCAAACATATGTCCCATTTCGTGCATGAGACAGAAGCTCCAGTCATTTGCATATTCCTTGTCGGTGCGGAACTGCATTTTTCTCAAGTCCGTTACTGCGTTGTTGTAGTTAAATGAAATAATATTGTATCCGCCAACAACGTATGCAAAATATTTTTCGTCCTGGAAAATATGGATTATAATTGAATCATAGGGTGTGAAGCTTGTAAGGTCCTGATATGTTTCATATACCGTCTGCATATCATTTACAAGCTTTGCAATTCTCTCCTTCTTTACAAGAGCAGATGTATAGAATTGCTTTTTGATTCTGATTATAATGTTTCCTTTTTCACTGATGTACTGATCCCATACACCATTTCCTTCGGAAATAAGCTCAAGGTTGAATGTGTTTACAAATCCTTCGGTATTTTTGCCCTTGGCATAAAGCTTTCCGTCCTCTTTGGAAAGAGAAAGATATTTGGTGTCCCCCGATTTGCTTACAAAGCAATAGCTTCCGTCAGCATTTTCGATAAGGTTCCAAACCTGATAGTTGTTTCTGTATGCTGTGGTTTTGAGAGACACAGATGATCCCGAGCATGCAAGTGATCTTTCAAGAGTATCTCCCGGCATAACCATATATCCAACCTTACCCGAGCGGTCGTTTCCCGCATTCTGGAACTGAAGGGAAAAGTCAAATTTGTCCCCTCCTGTTGTAAGTCCTGATTCAGTATAGGAAAGAACCGTACCGTCTGTAAAGGTGATCTTATATTTTCCAACCTTAAGTACCCCAATTCCTTCTTCTGTGTTGAGGTTATAGTTGGAATTATACTCATAAAATTCCTTTGGGTCCGTGGGGATCCCATCGGTTGTTGGTGTGGGCTCAGCTGAAGGCAAAGGCGTCACTGTAGCAGTCGTATTTTCCGGTGTTGCAGTACTGCTTTTTTCAGGAGTTGTTGTAACTACACTTGATGTCGTGGGGCCGGTGCCCGTTACGGGAGCTGTTGTCGGGTCGCCGCCTGCAGTGTTACATGCTGCAAATGAAACCAACGATACCAGTGCAAGAGCCAACGCCATAATCTTTTTTGTAAGCTTCATTGTTATCTCCTTTCTCCTATAATCCCTTGTTATAGGACTGTATACATTATAGCTTCATTTAAAGCTTTTGTCAATAACCTGCATAATTTATTGCCAAATTTTATTCAGTGTTATGAATTTTATTAGTCACACTGGACACACTTCCTTTTTTTATAAAAATTATTTATAATAAGTTTATAAAAAAAGTGTAAAAAACATTTGAAAAACAGATAAAAGTATGCTATAATATAATGAGCGGATTATATGTGCTTCTCCAAAGATCTCTCTTGCGGAAGTCCGCCGTTTTAACAGATATCACCGATATCTTTTCTCATTTTATTTTTTACACATTATCAATCACTATATAAACAAAAAATCCGTGCTTACCTTACCAAAAGCTCGGAAAGCTCTCAAGAAGGAGGACTTATGGCAAACAAAAAAATTGAACTCAAAAATTTTAACCAAGAATTTTATGATATGACAGACGACGGCTCTCTTTATGTTCCGTGTGTTCCGTTAAACGGAATCGTGGTTTTCCCCGGATTTGCAACAACCTTTGAAATCTCCGATTCCGATGTCATCAAAAACTGCCGTGTTGCCCACAGACAAAACGACGACGTTTTTGTAATTACAAAAAAAGAAATGAATTCATCGGGGCTTCCCTCAAGACACAGCTTTTATGAAATAGGCTGTCTTGGCAAGGTGGATTCTGTGGAAGATCTTGAAAACGGCTATGCCAAGATCACCTTTACAGGCTCTGTCAGAGCAATTCTTACACCCAAAAACTTCCTCATTGACGGATTTGTATACGTTATGCCCGTCATTGAGGAAAACGCCTCAAGGGAGCTTGAGGTACGCGATGAGGTTAATATTGCAAGTGCAAAAAAATACTACAAGGAAATGACAAGGCTCATTCCCCACTTTCCCAAAAACATCAAGGACGATGTGCTTAGTGAAAAAAATCTTTCCGTGATGATTGACAAAATGGCATTTTCCGCCTTTGTTGCATATCCTCACAAGGAAAATATTCTTGAAGAGGCGGATGTCTACAAGCGTCTTGAAAAGCTTATTGAGCTTATGATCGAGGAGCTTGAATTCCTTTACAACGAAATGGACATTCACAAAAAGGTCAAAACAAGAATCGAAACAAATCAGAGAGAATATTATCTCAAGGAGCAGCTTAAGGTCATCAAGGAGGAGCTTGACGACATTTCACAAACTCCTTCTTCTCCCTTCTCCAACGGAATTGACGTTGATGACGATGACGAGGTTGCAGAATACGGACGCAAGGTTCTTGAAGGCAAATTTCCCGAGGAGGTTGAGGAAAAGCTTCTCAAAGAGGTTTCAAAGCTTTCCAAAACTCCCTACAGCTCCGCAGAATCAACAGTATTGCGCAATTACCTTGACATCTGTCTTGAAATTCCCTGGTCAAAAAAGACTGTTGACAAAACAGATGTGGCAAGAGCACAGGCTCAGCTTGACAAGGATCACTACGGACTTGAAAAGGTTAAGGAAAGGATCCTTGAATACATTGCCGTGAGACAGCTCAACCCCGAGATCAAAAATCAGATCATTTGTCTTGTTGGCGCTCCCGGCGTTGGTAAGACCTCCGTTGCCTCCTCCATTGCAAAAGCTATGGGAAGAAAATATGTAAGAGTATCCCTTGGCGGAGTTAAAGACGAGTCCGATATACGCGGACACAGAAAAACCTACGTTGCCTCCATGCCGGGAAGGATCGTCAACGCTCTTATTCAGGCAGGAGTCAATAATCCGTTGATACTTCTTGACGAGATCGACAAAATGTCCAACGATCACAGAGGCGACCCTGCTTCTGCCATGCTTGAGGTTCTTGACAGTGAACAGAACAAGTCATTCCGCGACCACTTTGTTGAGATTCCCGTGGATCTTTCCGACTGTATGTTCATCGCCACCGCCAACTCTCTTGAGGGTGTTGCCAAGCCTCTTATCGACCGTATGGAGATCATTGAGCTTCCCATATACAACCGCCGAGAAAAGCTGGAGATCGCAAAGGGGTATCTTTATCCAAAGCAGCTGAAGCGTCACGGACTTACAAAGCGTCAGCTTAAGATCGATGAAAAGGTATTCTACGACCTTGCCGATTTCTATACCCACGAGGCAGGTGTGCGTAATCTTGAAAGACAGATCGCAGGAATATGCCGCAAAGCCGCTAAGAAGATCGCTGACGGCGAGACATCGGTAAAGGTTGGTGTTAAAAACCTTACCGAATTTGCAGGACAGCGTAAAATTCTGCCCGACAAGATCTATGATATTGACGAGGTTGGAACCGTAAACGGTCTTGCCTACACAGAGCTTGGCGGAGAAATGCTGAGAGTTGAGGCTGTTGCTCTCGACGGTGACGGCAAGGCCAAATTCACAGGATCCCTTGGCGATGTAATGAAGGAATCTGCTCAGATCGCAGTATCCTACATCAGAGCACATGCCTCGGAGCTTGGAATCGATCCCGAATTTTATAAGAAAAAGGATATACATATCCACTTCCCCGAAGGCGCAGTTCCAAAGGACGGCCCCTCCGCAGGTGTTGCCCTTGCTTGTGCCATTACAAGTGAGCTTGGCGGATATCCGGCGCGCCGCGATGTTGCAATGACGGGCGAGATCACTCTCCACGGAAGAGTGCTTCCCATTGGCGGTCTTAAAGAAAAGACAATGGCTGCCTACAAGGCAGGAGCAAAAACAGTCCTTGTTCCCGAGGCAAACAAAAAGGATATTCCCGACCTTGACCTTACAGTCAGAGAAAATCTGAACTTTGTATTCTGCAAGACCCTTGATGACGCTTTCAGAAATGTACTTATAATACCGGAGTGAACTCATGAATCTTAACTTTAACAACATAAATCTTAAAACCACGGGACTTCCCGAGCAGTTCCCCAAGGACACTCTTCCCCAGATCGCTTTTTCAGGCAGATCCAACGTGGGCAAAAGCTCACTTATCAATGCACTCATCGGCAGAAAATCCTTGGCAAGAGTCAGCTCAGCTCCCGGAAAGACCATAACCGTCAATTTCTACGGTATAGACAAAAAGCTCTATATCGTAGACCTTCCCGGCTACGGCTACGCCAAGAGAGATGATTCCGAGCGCCGCCGCTGGTCAGGACTTGTTGACAGCTATCTTACGAAAAGTCCAAGCCTTATGGGTGTTGTTCAGCTTATCGACATGAAGGTAGGTCCAACAACGGACGACATCACCATGCTCGATTGGCTGATCAAAATGGAGATTCCCCACATTATCGTGGCAACAAAATCCGATAAACTCAACAAGACTGAGTATGAAAAAATGCTTAATGCCTTGAAGACACACCCATATATCGGCGAAGATATTCCAATCATTCCTTTTTCTGCGCTGAAACCAACAGCCAAAGAAAAGATCTGGTCGGAAATATTTTCCATGTGCAAGATGTAAAGCATTAATTCACCGCATTCCTCAAACAAAAAAATAAAAAGGAGGTTACTGACTATGCTGAATATGTTGTCTTATTTGCTCAGCGGCGGCACACTTGCCCTTTATGCTCTTCTCATATTAGTTCTTCGTTTGCCCATCGTTTGCATTTCACTTTCAATGCACGAATCTGCTCACGGGTATGCAGCATATAGGTTGGGCGACCCCACCGCAAGAAATCTTGGCAGGATATCGCTGAATCCCATGAAGCATTTCAGCCCCTTGGGAACTCTGTCCATGATATTCCTTGGCATAGGTTGGGCAAAGCCCGTACCCATCAACGCAAGATATTTTAAAAATTCCAAAAAAGGCATGGCATGGACTGCGGCAGCAGGACCGTTATCCAATTTGCTTCTTGCCCTTGTGGGCATTTTGCTCATGCGTATATTTGATCTTTTATTGTTTGACGGACTCTTTTATTTTACAAATCAAAACATTATCCGCTTGCTCTTTGAAAGCGATCTTGCCCTCATTGGTAAGCTGAAATATGTACTTATGATCTTTCTTGAGATGCTCTCGATCATGAATATATCCTTGGCACTTTTCAATCTGATACCGATCCCGCCATTTGACGGCTCGAGAATTGCATACGTTCTTTTGCCGGACCGTATTTATTTTGGACTGATGAAGTATGAAAGCATTATAATGATCGTTTTCATCTTCCTGTTCTATCGCTTCGGAGACGGTTTTTCCGATGTAGTTTATTGGTTCTACGGATCAATTTATGATTTTTTGGTGACAATTACAAGATTTTTGGTATAATACAAAGGAACACTGACCAATGAATACTGCGTATACAAGCAACGAGCTGAGCTTCAAGCTGGAAAACCTTTCCTTTGAAGGTCCTCTCGATCTTCTCCTGACCTTGATCTATAAAAACAAGGTGGATATATACGATATCCCCATATCCCTTATACTTGACCAATACCTTGAATATATCGGAGCCATGCGCGAAATGGACATGGACGTTGCAGGTGAATTCATCACAATGGCATCTCAGCTTATGGTCATCAAAAGCAAAATGCTTTTGCCAAAAACAAAAAGCACAGAGGATGAAGACCCGAGATCCGATCTTGCTTCATCACTTATAGCCTATGAAAACGTGAAAAAAGCAACCGTATCTCTGGGAAATCTTTATATGGAATACAGCGGAAGGTCCATCAAGGAAACTGACGAGATCGATGTTGACAATTCCTATGTAGCTCCCCATGACCTTGACGCCATTGTAAAGGCGTTTGAACGAATCGTCAAAAGGCAAAGGCTTCTTGCAGACAGCAGAAACGAAGAGGCAGAGGCTAACCTCAACACCATTGTTGTCAACAAGATCACGCCCATTGAGGTCAAGGTTGTCGCTATACTCAGAGATCTGAAATCCCAAGGAGCAATGAGCTTCGAAGCAATAATCTGTAAAAGCAAGACCAGATCCGATATCGTTGCAATTTTCATTGCAACTCTGCAGCTTATTGCAAAAAATATTATCCTTATAAAAGAATTTGACGAGAATAACATTCCGATTTTGGAGATAAACTATGACAGAGAACGAAGAAAAAACAATGATAGCTTCCTCGACAGTTGAAAACGAGGAAAAAGAGCTTAGTGAAGAGGAGCTTTTTAGGGCAATTGAAGCTGTGCTTTTTGCCGCAGGATATCCCGTACCCATGGAAAAGCTTTGTCAGGTGTTTTCCAAGGACAAGCGTGAAATGCGAAAAATTGCCGCAAAGCTTTGTGACTACTTCAATAGCCTTCAGCTTGGAATCATGATCTTGAATTTTGAGGACAGCCTTCAGCTTTGTACCAAGGAGGAATTCAAAAATTACATAAGAGAAGCCCTTGGAATTAAAATGAGCGGAAAGCTTTCTGCCTCATCTCTTGAGGTTTTGGCAATTATAGCTTATAATCAACCTGTAACCAAAGCATTTGTGGAAAACATCAGAGGGGTGGACTGCTCATATGCAATTTCCTCTCTCATGGACAAGGGTCTTGTGGATTCCAAGGACAGACTTGATGTTCCCGGACGCCCAATGCTTTACTCAACAACGGAAAATTTCCTCAGATGCTTCGGCATCAGCAAGCTTGATGAGCTTCCCAATCTGGATATCAAGGCATCAAGCCTCCAAAACAGCAACAATGATTCCGACGGCGAACAAATGACACTGAATATTTAAAAGCTACATTAATAAATCAGAAAAGGAGTGATGTATATGAAGGGCTGGATAATTGCAGGAGCGATCCTCCTGTTTTTCCTATTTGTTTCATTGTTGAAAATAGGAATTGTCATCGGCTACAAAAAAGACTTCACTCTCGCACTTAAAATACTGTTTTTTAAAATCAAGATACTTCCTGCAAAAAAGAAGAAAATAAAGCTTTCCAACTACACGAAGAAAAAGATCGAAAAGGCGGAAGCAAAGGAAAAAGCAAGCAAAGAGAAAAAAGAAAAGAAAAAGCAGGAAAAGAAAGCTCAAAAACAAAAGGAAAAGCAGCTGAAAAAGGATCTTGAAAAAGCGGGCAAGGCTCCTCCCAAAAAGAAGCTTTCCGAAAAAATTACCGATACCGTCACATTGGTAAAGGTGATCCTTGATATTGTAAAGCTCCTGTTCACCAAGCTTTTCGGATATATCAAAACCGAGGTAATCTCCTTGAAGATCGCTCTTGGCGGAAAAAGCCCGGATCAAACTGCACTTATCTACGGAGCAACAATGGCAGGTGTAACAGCCCTTTTGGAATTCCTTGACGGCCATTCGGAGCTGAAGATCAAGGATCAGGATTCCGTTGCGGTAGTTCCCGACTTTCCCTGCCACGGCTTTGAGGCTGATATAAATATCATAATTTCATTCAGAGTATGGCAAATATTCGGAATGATCATTCCTCCCGCAGTTCGTGCGGCAAAGCATTTTATACCCAAGCTTCTAAAGGGCGGCGACAAAACTAAAAAAACCGCCGCTGACAAAAGCAACAAAGAAACAGCTTAACCCTGCTTGACAGGTTAAATTAATAAATTACGGAGGACATAACAATGTCAGAAAAACTCAACGATATGATTAAGGAATCTCTTGCTTCCATCAAAGAAGTGGTAAACTGCGATACCATTATGGGTACTCCCATGCATATGCCCCAGGGTACAACTATAATCCCCGTTTCCAAGGTTACAGTTGGATATGCTTCCGGAGGACTTGATTATTTCAGCAAAAACCTTCCTGCAGAAAAGGTTACCCCCGCGGACAAGCCCCTTGGATTTGGAGGAGGAGGCGGTACAGGAATTACCCTGTCCCCTGTTGGCTTTTTGATCGTAGAAAAGGACGGAAGTGTTGAGCTTCTCAGCATCGAAGCTGCAAACCATATTCCCACCGCCGTAAGCATCCTTGACACAGTTCTCGATTTTGCAGAGCGTTCTCCCGAAATCGTTGAAAGAGTGAAGAATATCTTCAGCAAAAAGAAGGAAGAAACCGCAGTTGAGCCTGTTGAAAACACTGATGCCGAAGGCACTGCTGCTGCTGACACCACAGTCAATCAATAATTTACTACAAGAATAATTCTTAAAAGCCGTTCATATTATTTAGGGACAAATCCCCCCGAAAAAAAGGACGGTTTACTAAATGCATAAACAAATAATTGCTCTTTTGGTAGCTATATCAACCTCTATTTCCGCGTCTGTTTTTCCAAGCACAGTTTCCAATGATCCACCTCTTCCAAGGGGTGACATTACAGTATCACTTGCAAATACAGTTGAGGGCTGTCCCGAGCCAAATGCTGCCGCGGCATATTTGTGCCATTACGAAAGCGGCACGGAGCTATATGCCAAAAACGCAGATGCTCCGCTTCCAATGGCAAGCACCACAAAGCTTATGACTGCACTGATCGTTTCCGAGCTTTTGCCCTTTAACAAGGTGGTAACAGTGGACCGACGCAGTGTTGGAATTGAGGGAAGCTCCATATACCTTTATGATGGCGAAAAAATCACGGTTGAAGCACTGATGTACGGGCTTCTCCTTGAAAGCGCCAACGATGCCGCAACTGCTCTCGCCATTGAATGTGCAGGAAGTATTGAGGATTTTTGCGTTCTTATGAATCGCAAGTCCAAAGAATTAGGGCTTAAAAGCACCAATTTCACCAACCCTCACGGTCTTGACGATGACGAGCATTATACCACTGCAAGAGAGCTTTCAAAAATTGCAGCAGCAGCTCTTTATGATCCTCAAATTGCAAAGATCGTTGCTTCAAGAAGCTATAAGGCTCCTGTTATGGACAAAAGCACCTATCGTTATATGACCAATCACAATCGGCTTCTCTCCACCTATGATGGAGCTGTGGGAATGAAAACAGGCTTCACCAAACGCACGGGAAGATGTCTTGTCAGTGCCGCCTCAAGAAACGGTATGACACTGATTGCCGTCACGCTTAACGCCACGGACGATTGGAACGCTCACCGTAACATGCTTGACTTCGGATTCAGCAATTACCGTGTCATAAAGCTGATCAAGCCCCTTGACTTTGATTTTCCCGTTGACTGCATTGGCGGGGATGCTCCTACAGCGGAGCTTTATTCTGCCGACTCCATTTCGGTTTTTATAGATCAGAATTTCGACACCGAAAAGATAAAATTTGAGGTACGGGTAAACAGACCGATTTTTGCCCCCGTTGAAAAGGACAAAATCATGGGCGATGTGCTTGTGCTTTATGAGAAAAACCAGGTTGCCTCATCAACCCTAAGAGCAAAATACAACATTGAGCAAAGAAAAGACAATAGAAGCTTTACTGAAAAAATAAAGGATTTTTTTAAAGAATTAATATCATAAAATTATGAAAGATTGCAGATTACAAAAATATATATCCGACAGCGGTCTTATGTCAAGAAGAAGCGCAGAAAAAGAAATTGAAGCAGGTAATTTTACCGTAAACGGTGTTACTGCAGAGATCGGCATGAAGATCGACCCTATAAACGATGTTGTTGAGTACAAGGGTAAGCCTGTAACCAACGAAAAGCCCAACGGATACACATACATAATGCTGAACAAGCCTAAGGGGTATGTCACCACCATGTCCGATGAAAAGGGCAGAAAATGTGTTGCCGAGCTTGTTGCCGATCTGGGCATCAGAGTTTATCCCGTTGGACGCCTTGACTACAATTCCGAGGGTCTGCTTCTCATGACAAATGACGGCGCATTTACCGAGCAAATGACCCACCCAAAGCATGAAATTCCAAAAATATATCATGTTCGCATCAAGGGCGACCTCAGCGGTGATGATCTTGCAAGATTAAGTGCTCCTATGCGCATTGACGGCTATGAAATCCAAGGTGTTGATTGCCGCGTAATCGAAAGAAAGCACACCTCAACCGTTGTGGAAATGACCCTGTATGAAGGCAGAAACCGCCAGATCAGAAAAATGTGTGAGCAAACAGGCTTGACTATTCGATCACTGAAGCGTGTTGCCATCGGCAACCTGACCCTTTCCGATCTCGGATCGGGAAAATGGCGCCCTCTTACCGCCTCGCAGGTAAAATACCTCATTGGCAAGAAGGATAAATAATATGGAAAATCAAATTCAAGATAAGATCGCAAAGCTTCAAGAGCTTGTGGATCGCGCTGAGCGTATAGTGTTCTTTGGCGGCGCAGGGGTTTCCACCGAAAGCGGAATCAAGGACTTCAGATCACAGGACGGTCTTTACAGAGAAAAGCACAAATTCCCCCCCGAAATCATGCTCAGCCATAGCTTTTTCTTCTCAAACACCGAGGATTTTTACGAGTTTTACCGCGATAAGCTTGTAAATCCCGATGTTAAACCAAATATAACCCACCGCTTTCTTTCAGATCTTGAAAAGGCGGGAAAGCTTACGGCTGTGATCACCCAGAATATTGACGGTCTTCACCAAATGGCAGGAAGTCAAAATGTTTATGAGCTTCACGGCTCACTTTGCAGAAACTACTGCACCAAATGCCATAAGTTTTTTGGTATTGATTACGTATCAAAGGCATCAAATGTTCCCCTCTGTGACCATTGCGGCGGCATAATCAAACCCGATGTTGTTCTCTACGAAGAACCCCTTGACGAAGATACTGTGGAGGGTGCTGTAGCCAAGATCATGGACGCCGACCTGCTCATCATAGGCGGCACCTCCTTGACAGTATATCCTGCTGCAGCTCTAATAGAATACTTCAGGGGCGGCAGTATAGTTCTCATAAACCGTGACCCCACAAAGCGAGACAGCATTGCCGATCTTGTAATCAACGATTCCTTGGGAAAGGTATTCTCCAAATTGACTATAAACTGATTTCAAGCTGTTTTCCTTTATAAGAAAAAGAACTGTAAAAACTCAATTCTGTTTTTACAGCTCTTTTTTATTTTATAGAAATTCGCTTAATTTTGAAGTGTTTCAGTAACCGTATACCGACGTAATTCCAAGATATTCTTCAAGGCACAGACCGCTTTCATACACAGCCTTTGCCTTTTCAACACCGATATACCTTACGTGCCACGGCTCGTATTTATATCCTGTGATCTCCTGTTTTCCCTTGGGATATCTCACTATAAATCCGTATTCATGGGCATGCTCTGCGATCCAGATTGCCTCGGGAGTTCCGTCAAAAGAGTCGTCCACCTTGTTGAGATCAAAGGCAAGACCTGTCTGATGCTCCGAATGTCCCGGGCGAGCAGAATATGTATCCGCCTTTTCCTTTCCGTCCCTGTCTACATATCTGTTGTACAGTGATTTCTGGTATGCATAGGTTCTGTAGCCTGAACAAATGAAAAGCTTCAATCCGTCCTTTTTAGCTGCCGCAAACATATCGTTCAGAGCTTCCTTTGCCTCGGGATCAACACCCGGTCCATATGTTGAAGGCAACGCAAATGTTTTGTTGGCTATAAGTATCCCCTCAATATAGGTGATCTCGCCCTCGGGAGTATGGAGAACAGTAACCTCGATCCTTGCCCGGGCATCACCGTTATCCTTGGAAATGACATTTACAGCACAGCTACCCTTTCCTCTTGCGGAAATTACAGAATTATCCTTGATCAGCGCAACCGAAGGATCGTCACTTTCAAGATAGTACTCCTTGTTTTCTGCATTCTCGGGAAGAACTGTAACCTCGGGCTCGTGATCCTTACCCACATACAGTGTTACCTCATACACATCCAGCTTCAGCTCCTTTACTCCCTTATCGTCTACAACGGGAGTTTTAGTTGGGGTGGGAGTCGGAGTTGGGGTATCGGTAACATCACTGTTGTCAGGAGTTTCAGTTTCCTTATTGACATCTGTAGGTGTTGCCGTATCTGCTCCTGTAGCTGTCCCAACAACAGAAGTGGAGTTTGTATCATCAGGTTCAGGTGTTTCGTTCCCAAAGGTCTCCAACACGGACACCGCAGTTTTTGTACCGTAATCCGATGACGGCGGAGTTATATACACTGTTGACACTGTACACGATGTTAAAAGTGCCATTGTCAACAGTAAAAATGCTGCTATTTTTTTCATTATTAAATGATTACTTCTTCTTTCTGTTTTTTATGGTTATAAGGACAAATGCAACAACTCCAATGGCAACTACCGCTGCAGCAACTATTGCAACGACTGTTCCCATATTACTCTTTTCCTCACCGTTTTCAGAACCTGTCTCAACGGGAGTTGTAGATGTTTCGGGAGCTTTTGTTTCGGGAGCTATATCATCTGTCTTGTCGGGTGTTACTGTTCCGTCGGGAGCTGTGGTATCAGCCTTGCCGTATGTTGCAGACTCATATTCCGATGTAGCTGTCTGTCCAAATACGTCCTTGACGGTAATTGTACACTTATATGCATCTGTTCCAAAGGAATCAACAGTAACAGTCTCAACCTCGGGACGTGTTCCCGAAGCACTTGCAAGCACCTTACCGTCTATATCTGTAAATACAACATTATAAGAAAGCTGAGGTGTACTATGATCTGCCATGGACCACTCAACCTTGGTGTGCTTGATCTCTCCGTCCTTGTTCACAGAATCCTTAACTGTAAACTCACCAATGGAGGGAGTTCCGACTGTGGGCTTGTCGGGCTGTACAAGCTTTGCTGTAAGGTCTATCTTTTCGTCGGTATCTACGGATGATTTTCCGTCAACCCATGCCCAAACATATGTTTTGTCATCGGAAAGTCCAAGCTGTGCTTCACCGTGCGCCTTGGGGTTGGCGTCGGAGGTGATGTATATCTTGTCACAGGACTTCCAATCATCAATTCCCTGTCCCTGATAGGGAAGCATATAAATATTTCTGTATCTGAAGGATCTGTAGTTTTCACGTGTAGATTCCACGAAATTCTCAAGGAACTGTCCGATATCACCCTTCATATAGGATTCAACAAGGAACGTATTGTAATATGCAAACAGTGACCACTGATCAGCTTCGTAGTCGTAGTACCAGTTACCGATGAAGGTATACCCTGTTTCAGCATCTTCCCAGCACAGAATCATTTCACGGTACCACTGGTTGCTCTTCCAATCGTATTCCATTACACAGGAGGTTCCGCTACCCTCGTTACTGAAGGATGTGGTCTTTCCATAAATCGCCTTTGCATAAAGATACTTTCTCTCGCGTGTCTTTATATCTGTGTATTCATATCTCCACATGGACATGATTCCACGGCGCTGCTCGGGTCTGTCCAGAATCTGTAAGCCCGCATAAGCTCCGCCGCCCGTAATACTCAGATATCCAAGCTTCTTTACAGATGCGCCTGTATACATGCTCCAGTTTGCATTTGACCAATATGTACAAAGTGCGTTTTCACTGTCGGAATAGAAATCCATCATAAATCCGTCAGTTTTATCGTCTGTTACATCTGTATAACAGGTCATGAAAAATCCGTGTGTACCGTCTGCAAATGATGTTATTGCTGCAGAAAGAACAAATGCCAATGAAAGCACCATGCAAACAGCCGCTTTTAAAATATTATTTTTCATACTAACCTCCAATTAGTTTAGATTATAAATCAATTATAATCAATGAGATCCCACTTTGTCAAGGGCTTTTGTATGTTTTATATACATTTTATCATTTTTATTATCAATAGTTGTAAATATCGCTTTACAATTATTTCTTAAAAACTCTCCATTTACGCTTGTTTTCTTCAAAGCTGGCATATTCTCCACATTGCAAATCACCAAGCTTCAAAATGTTTTTGTCAAAGCTTATAATTTCTGACAAAGAAATAATTCTTGCATCTTCTTGAGAATGCATTTGACCGCACAAGAATTGCCAACAGCCATCTTCGTCGTGAGAAACATACAGTATCGGTTTATTATTGTCCAATACATGACAACAAGTAAAACACATTGTATTTGGCATATCACCAAATGGAAAGTTTTTATTAAAACGCCTAAAAATCATAGTCATCTCCTTTTCTCTCATTTATTTATCGGTTTCGGGTTTCTATTACTCTTATTATAACATAATTAGGGAGAGAAAACAAGAACTATGTTTGCTGAAGCGTATAAAGCAAATAAAAAATTGCCCGTCCTCCTTACAGGAATCCGGGCAAAATGATTTTACATTTCGAAATTTATCTTTCTTCTCTGAAATAGGAAAGACCCAATGAAGCGGGGGGCTGATTTTCCTTTTTCTCTTTAATACTCGATATTACAAGTACTATAATGGTTACAACATATGGAAGCATTTCAAAAAGAGGTGTCGCCCACATGGTCTTGAAGCCTGCAATGGGAATGATACTTGGAATAAACGATCCTGCAATATACAGAAGTCCAAACAGGAATGATCCGAAAACTGAAAGATGGGGCTTCCAAAGTGCAAAGATTACAAGAGCAATTGCAAGCCATCCAAATGCCTCGATACTGAGGTATCCCTCTCTTGATCCTGAACAGTTCATAATGTATGAAAGTCCGCCGATTCCTGCAATTCCGCTTCCTATACAGGTTGCCGCATACTTATATCCAACAACATTTATTCCTGCGGCGTCCGCTGTTGCAGGATTTTCACCAACTGCTCTGAGGTTCAGTCCCACCTTGGTTTTGAACAGTACAAATGAAGTCACAAGAGCAATCACTACCGCAAGAAGCGCTGTTATACTGCATTTCTGAAGGCTTGTTGTTGATTCGGAAAAAGGAAAACGGAAGGCAGAAAGTGTTTTAAGATACGGAACACCGCCATCACCGTCTGTAAGTCCGAACATAATATACTTCATAAGTCCCACGCCGAATGTTGTGAGTACAAGTCCCGTTACGTTCTGATTTGACTGCAATGTAACAGCAAGAAAGCTATAGAGCAATCCTGCAAGAGCCGCTGAAAGAAAGGCGCACAAAAGTCCCACAACTACCCAAACCACAGGAATATTGATACCTGCCATGACCATCAAATGAAGTGACGCACAACCGCCTGCCGCACCGATACACATTACTCCGGGTATTCCAAGATTCAAATGTCCCGCCTTTTCGGTGATTATCTCACCTGTTGATCCGTAAAGGAATGTCATTCCGAGAGCAAGTGCGCTCAATAAATATTCTAAGATCATCATTTCGCGCTTTCCTCCTTCTGACGCATTACAAGCTTATAATTTACAAAGAACTCGCAACCGATGATGAAGAACAGGATAATTCCTGTAATTATACTTGGGAATGCAGAGTTTATTGCGGGGAAGTCTGACGATACCTCCTGGGCACCGTGTTCAAGGAACACAATGAGGAATGATGTAAGCACCATGATAAACGGATTGAATTTTCCAAGCCATGAAACCATTATGGCAGTAAAACCGCGTCCGCCAACAGTATTGGTGGTTACAGAGTGGTCAAGGGCACTGACAATGAGAAATCCTGCAAGTCCGCAAAGGGCGCCCGACACGATCATTGTTCTGACGATTACCTTTTTAACACTGATACCTATATAACAAGCAGTTTTCTGGCTTTCTCCAACAACAGCAATTTCATATCCCTGCTTGCTGTACTTCAAATATATATACATACCAACAGTCAAAAGGGCTACGATTATTACAAGAAGCAAATATTGGTTATATACCACGGGAAGCTGTCCTATCTGGAATTCCTTCAATGAGCTTGAACCGTCGGGAGTCCATATGATCAAGAAAAATGATACAAGTGATGTTGCTATATAGTTCATCATAAGCGTGAACAGAGTTTCGTTTGTGTTCCACTTTGCCTTGAATATGGCAGGAAGAACCGCCCAAAGAATGCCTGTCACAAGAGCCGCACCAAACATACAAAGGAGCAATACTCCGTTAGGAAGGGAGGATCCAAGATAGTATACACATGCAACTGAAGCAAGACAGCTTACAAGCACCTGACCCTCAGCTCCGATGTTCCAAAAGCGCATTTTAAATGCGGGTGTTACTGCAAGGGATATGCAAAGAAGCACCGCTATATCCTTGAGAGTTCTCCATATCTTTCTTTCAGTCTCAAAGTTACCCTCAAAAAGCTTTGAGAAAAGCTCCAGGGGATTTACCTTTCCCTCACCTAAGATGTAACATACGACAGCACATACAACAAGAGCAAGTAAGACCGCAATTACTCTTATCATCGCGGACTTCCAAAATGGAAGGGGTGCTCTTTTTGCTATATGGAAAAGAGGCTCTTTTTTTATTTTTTCTTTTGCTGCGGAAGCTTTATTTTCCTTATTCATTGCCGGCGCCTCCTTCATCATTCTTTTTCATTCTGTTAAGCTCAATCTCCGCATCCTCAAATATGGATGTGGATTTTGTCATCAATACACCAAGCTGTTCCTTGGTGGCAGTTCTTCCGTCAACGATTCCCGTGATCTTTCCCGATGCAATTACCATAATTCTGTCGCAAAGCTCAAGAAGAACATCAAGGTCCTCGCCTACAAATATTACCGCAGTACCGCCCTGCTTTTGCTTGGTCAAAAGGTTATATATAGTATATGATGAGTTTATATCAAGACCTCTTACAGGATATGCCGCCATAAACACCTTGGGTGCCGATGAAATCTCTCGTCCCACAAGAAGCTTTTGTACGTTACCTCCCGAAAGACGTCTTACAGGAGTTGACACACCGGGGGTCACTACCTCAAGCTCATCTATGATCTTGGTTGCAAGCTTTTTGGGATTCTTTCTGTCAAGAAATACATGGGTCTTTTCATAGCTTCGGAGCATCATATTGTCCGTTGCGTCCATATTGCCCACAAGCCCCATGCCAAGTCTATCCTCAGGAACAAATGAAAGCTTGATTCCAAGATCTCTGATTTCTGCAGCATTCTTTGTTCTCAAGTCAATCGATGTGTTTTCATTGGGATCAATGTATGTGATCTCGCCGCTTTCAGTTGGCTGAAGCCCTGCAATCGCTTCAAGAAGCTCTCTTTGACCGCTTCCTGCAATTCCCGCAATTCCCAGGATCTCGCCGCCGCGTACCGAGAAGCACACATCATGAAGTATCTTTACTCCCTCCTCATTAAAGCAATTGAGATCCTTTACAATCAGTCTTTCCCCAAGTCCGAGGCAATCGGTTCTCTCAATATTAAGCTCGATCTTCTTGCCAACCATCATTTCAGTCAGCTCGTTTTCCGAGGTCTCTTCTGTTTTTACACTTCCGATATGCTCACCCTTTCTCAGAACCGCAACTCTGTCGGACAGAGAAAGCACCTCGTGGAGCTTATGTGTAATAATTATTATGGACTTTCCGTCATCCCTCATCTTGCGCAGCACATTAAACAGCTTTTCTGTTTCCTGAGGGGTCAGAACCGCTGTAGGCTCGTCAAGTATCAATATGTCAGCGCCTCTGTAAAGCACCTTGATGATCTCAACCGTCTGCTTTTCCGAAACTGACATTTCATATATTTTTTTTGTTGGATCTATATTAAAGCCGTACCGCTGTGAAATTTCCAACACTCTTTTGTTTACATCCTTGAGATTGTACTTTTTGCCGTCTTTTATTCCAAGTACAATATTTTCACTTGCGGAAAATATGTCAACCAGCTTGAAATGCTGATGTATCATTCCAATTCCGTGTCTGAACGCGTCCTTTGGCGAACGTATTACAACCTCTTCGCCGTTTACATATATATGACCTGCATCGGGATAGTATATTCCCGCAATCATATTCATAAGTGTTGTCTTGCCGCAACCGTTCTCGCCAAGTATAGCAAGGATCTCGCCCTTGTACACCGTCAGGTCTACTTCGTTGTTTGCAACAACATTACCGAATCTTTTAGTTATTTTCTTCAGATCCAACGCAACCGACTTGTCCATTTCTTCCCCCATCTTTGCTTTTCTTTTTCAGAGCTTTGCTCCAAACCAAAATTTAATAACCTTTTTTGCTTTTTTATATTTTAATATTTTGATAAAAGCATCAATTTTTCAGATTTTTAATACTTTGATTAAAACATTAAACTTTTACAAAGGGAACTTTTTTATAAAAAGTTCCCTTTGCTTTTCCAAACAGCCAAAGCTTTTTGGTTAATTTATTTATTAGCCTTCGTTGTTGAGAATCGTAATTCCGTCAATTGCCATGTTGAAGTAAGGAGCAGAACGCTTCTCGGACTCATGGAAATATCCGCCGTATATTGCCTCTGTATCGGGTGTGAACTTATCGTCTGTATCAACGTCAGCCATATAGCTTGTAACCTTTTCGCCGTTTACTGTGATGTAGTTGTCCTTTGTTACGTCAAATACGTGAAGTGTGCCTGCAACGAGCTGAGCCTTAACATCTTCAAGCTTAGCAGCAGTACCTGCAGCTGCAGCTTTTTCGTTGATCTCTGTAACTACAACAGCACCGTTAGCGATTGTACCTGTCCAGTCTGTATCGATGGGCTTATCTGCCATTGCCTGCTCGCAAATGTACTTGATATAAGGTGTCCAGTCAATTCTTGAAGAAATGATGAATGTCTCGGGACAGTCCTTTACTGTGCTTCCGTTGTAGGAAACATTGGGAACACCCTTGTCCTCACAAGCAGTAGGAGCACCCATGGAGTCAGCGTGCTGGCTTATAAGGATACATCCGTTGTTAATGAGAGCGAGTGCTGTGTTGTTTTCCTTTGTTTCGTGGTACCAGTCACCTGTGAACTGAACCTCCATTGTAACGCTGGGGCAAACGCTCTTTGCGCCAAGATAGAAGGATGTGTAACCGGAAATAACCTCTGCATAGGGGTGTGCGCCTACATAACCCATCTTTGCCTGCTCTGCTGTGATCTTACCCGACTCGATCATTTCGTTGATCTTGAGACCTGCAGCAACACCTGCAAGGAATCTACCCTCGTAGATTGCCGCAAAAGCATTGTGGAAGTTGTCAAGCTTTTCTGTATGCGCCATTGTTCCTGTAGCATGGCAGAACTCTACGTTGGGGTTCTCCTTAGCTGCCTTGAGAAGGAATGACTCATGACCAAAGCTGTCTGCAAAAATTACGTCGCATCCCTCTGCAACAAGGTCACAAGCTGCCTCGTAGCAGTCATTGGACTCGGGGATATTCTTCTTGATGATAACCTGCTCTGCAGTAAGGCCAAGAGCTTTAGCAGCGGCATTGATTCCGTTGATAAAGTTAAGGTCATATGTAGAGAATTCGTCGTGAAGAAGAATTACGCCAAGTCTGAATACGCCGTCATCTCCTGTGGTGCATGATGAAAATGTCATCGCAGCACCTGCGATCATCATAACCGCAATAACTAATGAAAGTACTCTCTTGAACATTTTAATGTTCCTCCGATAAAAATATATTCCACGGGTTTTCCCGCGTTTAACATAATAAGTGCCGTACTCAGCAGAATTTTATACCGTCTTCTACGCTCATCGAAGCAATTCTTGCAAGGGATTCAACTCGCAGTCCAAGCTCGTTTCTTACAATTTCACCGCCCTGCTGATATGCCTTTTCGATGATGATTCCTGCGCCCACTGCCTCTGCTCCCGATTGATTCACAAGATCAACAAGAGCCTTCAGCGCACTTCCCTGAGCAAGAAAATCATCAATTATAAGCACCTTGTCCCCCTTACTGAGAAATTCTTTGGACACGATCACATCATACTCTCTCTTGTGAGTGTACGAAACAACCTTTGATGTATAAACATCTGCACTGATATTTATTGACTTGGATTTCTTGGCAAACACAACAGGAACATTAAAATGCATTGCAACAAGGCAGGCAATGCCAATTCCCGACGCCTCGATTGTGAGGATCTTGTTTATCTCAGATCCCTCATAAAGTCTTTTAAACTCTTTTCCAAGCTCACTGATGAAATTAACGTCTATCTGATGGTTTACAAAGCTGTCAACCTTCAAAACATCTCCTTCAAATATCTTTCCGTCACGAATTATTCTGTCTTCAAGAAGCTTCATACAAATTCCTTTCTCTACTTGTCTCAAATCAGCATTTGAGTTCTATTAAAAAATCGCCTTAAAACAAAACAAACATATGTGCAAAGTCCATTTTAATAACAAAAAATTCTGCTCATATGCTTTCAATGTATTTTACTACGGTTTTCGATTTTTTTCAACACAATGTTAAATAAATTAATAATTTGTTTACAATTCCAATGTAACGGATCCTTAAATTTTCCAAAGCATCTCACAATTGCGCTTTTAAATCTTTCTGCATCAAAAAACAATTTTCTATAAAATCAAAAAAGCGTGATACTCTACGCTTAGAGTATCACGCTAATTATATAGGTTAGTTGATATTATAAATTATTCCTTTTCGGGAAAGGGCTTACGAGCACCATAGTGAGTATGGAGAAGCTCGTGAGCAAGGTGTGAGTTGGGCTCGCCAAGGAACTCATCGTAGAGAGCCTTGATCTGAGGATTGTTGTGTGACTGACGGAGAGTCTGTCTTTCGTCCTCTGAATAGAGAGCCTGCGCACGCTTTTCCTTATAAGTATCCATAATGTCAGCGTCTTCGTTGGGAAGGAAGCACTCTCTTACGTAAGGCTGTCCGCCGCCGTTAATACATCCGCCGGGACATCCCATTACTTCGATGAAGTGATACTTGCTTGTACCTGCACGGATCTCGTCCATGAGAACCTTTGCGTTCTTCATGCCGTGAGCTACAGCAACATTAACTTCCATTCCTGCAAGGTTGAAGCTTGCTTCCTTGATTCCGTCAAAGCCTCTTACCTGCTCGAACTTGATCTCTGCATGCTCTTCACCTGTGAGAACGTAGTAAGCTGTTCTAAGAGCTGCTTCCATAACACCGCCGGTTACACCAAAGATAACGCCTGCGCCTGTGTATTCTCCGATAATATCGCTGTCAAACTCTTCGTCGGGAAGCTTTGTGAAGTTGATTCCGCTTCTCTTGATGAGCTTGCCGAGCTCTCTTGTTGTAAGAACTGCATCTACATCTGCAAGTCCCTTTGTCTTGAGAGCGTCTCTTTCCTTCTCAAACTTCTTAGCTGTACAAGGCATAATTGAAACTACGAACATATCCTCGGGATTTACACCGATCTTAGCTGCATAGTAGTGCTTAAGGATCGCACCCTGCATCTCGTGAGGAGACTTACAGCTTGAAATGTGATCAAGGCAGTCACCGTAGTAAACCTCTGCATAGTTAACCCAACCGGGTGAGCAAGAAGTAAGCATGGGAAGTGCTCCGCCGTTCTTGATTCTGGAAAGGAGCTCTGTTGCTTCTTCCATGATTGTAAGGTCAGCGGCATAGTTGGTATCGAATACCTTCTTGAATCCGAGACGACGGAGAGCGGCTACCATCTTTCCTGTTACGGGAGTACCGATCTTCATGCCGAATTCTTCACCGAGAGCTGCTCTTACTGCAGGAGCTGTCTGAACAACAACGTACTTGCCTGCTGCGAAAGCCTCGTCAACCTTAGAGATCTCGCTCTTTTCCATAAGAGCGCCTGTGGGACATACGTTTACGCACTGTCCGCAAAGGATACAGGGAGAATCAGTAAATGCTCTGTTTTCTGCAGGGCCTATAATTGTTCTGAATCCTCTGTTCTGGAAACCGATTACGCCGTTTCCGTGAGCGTTTGCACAACGAGCAACACATCTTCCGCAGAGTACGCACTTGGATGTATCTCTTACGATGGAGGGGCTGATCTCATCAACAGTAACGGGAGTCTGTGTTCCCTGGAACATACCGTCTCTTGCGCCTGTAATACGAGCAACGTGAAGAAGCTCACACTTCTCGTTCTTGTCACATGTCTGGCAGAGCATGGAGTGGTTAGAGAGCAAAAGCTCAACAGAAGCACGGCGAGCTGCTGCTGCCTTGGGGGAGGAAATTGTGATCTCCATTCCCTCATTTATGGGATATACACAAGATGCTACAAGTCCTCTTGCGCCTGTTGCCTCAACAAGACATACACGGCAAGAACCCTTATTGCATTCTCCGTGGTTGAAAGCACAAAGTGTGGGAATTTCATATCCACAAGCCTTTGCAGCTTCAAGTATGGTCAATCCCTCTTCTACCTGATAGGGAACGCCTTCAATTTTTATATTAATCTTTGCCATTTGTTATTCCCCCTTATTTCTTTTCAATAGCATTGAACTTCTTACAAGAAGACATACACAAACCGCACTTGATACACTTGTCATCAAGAATCTTTCTTGAAGGAAGCTTGTGACCGGGTGCAACGTAATCTGTCTTAATGATTGCAGATACGGGACACTGTCTTTCGCAAAGTCCGCATCCTACGCACTTGTCGGGATCGATAGCGTAAGACATAAGGTTCTTACATACCTTTGCGGGACATTTCTTGTCAACGATATGAGCGATGTATTCGTCTCTGAATGACTTGAGTGTTGAAAGTACAGGGTTTGCTGCTGTCTGTCCGAGAGCGCAAAGTGATCCTGCCTTGATTGTCTCAGCAAGAGCCTCAAGCTCCTCAAGATCCTGCATTGTTGCCTTACCGTCACAGATCTTCTCAAGGTATTCAAGAAGTCTCTTTGTACCAACACGGCAAGGTGTACACTTACCGCAGGACTCGTCGCAGATAAATTCCATATAGAACTTAGCAACGTCAACCATACAGTTGTCCTCGTCCATTACGATAGCTCCGCCTGAACCCATCATTGAGCCCTTAGCAACAAGGCTATCAAAGTCGATAGCTACGTCAAGATCCTTTTCTGTAAGACATCCGCCTGAAGGTCCGCCTGTCTGGATTGCCTTGAACTTCTTTCCATCCGGGATTCCGCCGCCGATATCATAGATAAGCTCACGGAGAGTTGTTCCCATAGGAATTTCAACAAGACCTACGTTGTTTACCTTACCGCCAAGCGCAAATACCTTTGTACCCTTGGACTTCTCTGTACCGTACTGAGCAAACTTTTCAGCGCCGTTACGAAGTATGTAAGGAACACACGCAAGTGATTCAACGTTGTTAACGATTGTAGGACATTCCCAAAGTCCCTTAACTGCAGGGAACGGAGGACGGGGTCTGGGCATACCTCTCTGTCCTTCAATAGAGTTAAGAAGAGCTGTTTCCTCTCCGCATACAAACGCACCTGCACCAAGTCTGATGTGCGCACGGAAGGAGAAGTCTGTTCCGAGAATATTGTCTCCGAGAAGTCCGACCTCTTCAGCCTGCTTGATTGCAAGTCTGAGACGGTTTACAGCAATGGGGTACTCTGCTCTTACATAGAAGTAACCGTTCTGTGCACCGATTGCATAACCTGCGATAGCCATACCTTCGATAACTGCAAGGGGGTTACCTTCAAGAATGGAACGGTCCATGAACGCACCGGGGTCGCCCTCGTCACCGTTACATACTACATACTTTTCGCCGTCGGGCTGAGCATATGCGAACTGCCACTTTCTTCCTGTAGGGAATCCGCCGCCTCCACGGCCTCTGAGTCCGGAATCAAGTACTTCCTTGATTACGTCTGCGCGATCCATCTGAAGTGCCTTTGCAAGACCTGCAAATGCGCCTGCTCCAAGAGCCTCATTAATGTCCTCAGGATTGATTACGCCGCAACCGTCAAGGCTGATTCTTACCTGCTTCTTATAGAAGTTGATATCCTCCTGCTTTGTTACCTTTTCAAGTGTGGAGGGATCAACATAGAGAAGTCTTTCAACTACTTCTCCGCCGATGATATCCTTTTCAATGATCTCGTCAACATCATCAAGAGTAACAAGACGATAAAGTGTATCTTCGGGATAGATCTTTACGAAAGGTCCCTGTGAGCAGAATCCAAAGCAACCAACAAGGTTTACGGACACTCTGTCTGTGAGTCCCTTTTCCTCAAGCTTAGCCTCGATCTTCGCCTTAATATCAGCAGAATTGGAAGAAAGACATCCTGTTCCTCCGCAAAGCACGATTGCGCGCTTGTTGCCTTCGCCTGAGAATTTTCCGCTGAGAGCGGTTGTACAGCTTGCCTGTATTTTTGCAAGCTCATCAAAATTCTTAATAAACATTAGTTTGCTCCTCCTTCTGCACGAAGTTCGTCAATAATACCCTTTACTGCAGAAACTGCAACCTTGGGGTATACCTTTCCGTTAATGGATACTGCGGGTGCGATACCGCAAGCACCGATGCAACGGAGTGCGTCGATTGTGAACATTCCGTCCTCGGTTGTTTCACCGGGTGCAATGCCGAGAAGCTCGGAAAACTTATCGATTACCTGCTGTGCGCCCTTAACGTAACAAGCAGTACCGAGACATACTCCGACGATGTATTTTCCTTTCGGTTTAAGTGAGAAGAACGAATAAAAGGTTACAACACCGTAGATCTCAGAAACGCTGAGTCCTGTTCTCTTGCTGACGATTTCCTGTACCTCCAAAGGAATGTATCCGTATTCCTTCTGAATGTCGCTCAAAATCATCATAAGGGGTGTTCTTTCCTCTGCATATCTGTCGCATATTTCGTTAATTTTAGCGACAGCAGCTTCATTTAAATGAGCCATAATTTTTTGCCTCCTTATCTTTCTTGCACAGCATTTGTCTGTGCGCACTGTTGACTCAATTATACAATCTTTCCACTTTTCTGTCAAGGTGTTTTTTGAAATTTCTACTTCTTTTCCATGTTTTCTTCTTTACATTTTTGTAAATCCGTACTTAGCTTTCCGAAATGAGGAAAAAAATACTCATTAAGCCTCATTGCTGTCGGGAATCGCAATCCGCTTTGTCAATCACTTTGCCTCGTCTTGCTTCTTTCTTTGATCGATGTATTATAAAGCCTTCGCCGAACTCATTCCCCCTTGCTCCACTGCGCTTTCGTCTGTCTTGGGCAGGTGATTTATAGATCAAACATCCCCAAGATGCACTAACTGATTTTTTGCAGGGACCGAAGTCCTCGCGCGGTCCGTTAAGAAACAATTATCACAGACGATTCCAATACCACCTTATCAACTGTTTTTTAAAACAAAAAAGCTCCGCAAATCCTTGCAGATCTGCGGAACTCTGTATATTTAGTTTACCGACCTTCAATTAGTCTGTTGTGTAGGGAAGAAGTGCAACAACTCTTGCAAGCTTGATTGCTCTTGTTACCTCACGCTGATGCATAGCACAAGTTCCTGTTACTCTTCTGGGAAGGATCTTGCCGCGCTCAGATGTGAACTTGCGGAGCTTGTTGGGCTCTTTGTAGTCGATTGTTGCTGTCTTGTCTGTGCAGAAAAGACAAACCTTCTTCTTTCTACGGTTGTTCATATTTCCTGAACGGTAGGGCTTCTTTACGCCTTCCTCAGCAGGTGCTGCGGGAGCTTCTGTTGTATTTTCAGTTTCGGGAGCTACTACCTCTGTCTCCTGAACTGCTACGTTCTCAAGATTCATTTCTTATTTCCTCCTTGTCAGATTTTTCAGAACGGAAGATCGTCATCATCGACCATCTGTTCAAATTTAGGAGCTTCGTCCTTGTTTGATGAGAATGTCGGAGTTTCTGCGTTTCCGTAAGGATTGTATGCAGCTTCCGAGCTTCCCTTGTTCTCTGAAGCACTGTCAACAAAGTTCACTTCATCAACAATTACTTCCGTAGTGTAGCGCTTCTGACCGTTTTGATCAGTCCAGTTTCTCACCTGAATATTACCCACAATGCAGATACAGCTGCCCTTGTGGAAATATCTTGAGATAAGCTCCGCCTGCTGACGCCATGCAACACAGTTGATGAAATCCGCTGTACGCTGTTCAGCCTTTGATGAACGGCGGTTTACCGCTACCGTGAATGTTGTTACGGATGTTCCGTTTGGTGTCTGCTTAAGTTCGGGATCGGCTGTAAGTCTACCGCCAAGAATAACTTTGTTAAAATTAAAATTAGCCATTATTCACTACCCCTTCAATTACTTGCTGACTACAACGCTTCTGAGAATGCCTTCTGTTATGTGGTACACTCTGTTGAGCTCTGCGGGAAAATCCGGAGCAGCTGTGAATGTAACATAAACATAATAGCCGTCATTCTGGTCGTTGATCGGATATGCAAGTCTGCGCTTGCCCCACTCGTTTACTTCAGAAATTGTTCCGTTTTCTGCAATAAGAGCCTTGAACTTCTCAATTACAGCGGCAACACCTTCATCACCGAGCTGAAGATCAACAACAAAAATTGTTTCGTAAGACGAAATTGTTTTTGCCATTTCTTTACACCTCCCTATGGACTTTAGACTGCGGACTCAATATTTTCCGCAGTAAGGAGAAAAGCCTTTTCAACTTTTCTGACAAGTTATATTACTACATTTTCCGATTTTTGTCAAGAGTTTTTCCTCATTTTTTGTAAACATTCTATTAATTTCTCATCAATTTTCTTTGCATTTCCCCGCAAAACTCAAAAAAATTCTTGACATCATATCGGCAATATGTTATTATATAATGAAATATAATGTTAGGAAACGGTTATTATGAAAATCAAACGCATCGCAACGGGACTTCTTTCCACAAACACCTATATAGTGGAGTCCGACGAAGCCTGTCTCATAATCGATCCCGCCGATTGCTGCTACGAGCTTATAAAACATCTTGAAGATAACAAAAAGCCGTCGGCAATTCTTCTGACTCACGGACATTTTGACCACATCACCGGCGCAGACACTCTTGCCGAGAAATATGGCGTTGACATCTATATTCATGAGGATGATGCGGAAATGCTGGAGGATGGCTCAAAAAACGGCTCCTTGCATTTGCTTTTTTGCGGACAAACCATAAACACAAACCGTGTCAGACACATCTGCGGGGATCCGTTCCTGTATATAAAGGACATTACAATCAGAGCTTTCCACACTCCCGGACATTCCAAGGGTTCTGTTTCATACCTTATCGACAACCGTCTTTTTTCAGGAGACTTGGTTTTTTACGGCTCTTACGGCAGGGTGGATCTTTACGGCGGCAGCTTTGACACCATAGTAAGATCCATCAGATCCTTGAAAAATTTACCCAAGGACACCCTGATATACCCCGGACACGGACCTTGCGAATTTACAATTGCCGAATATTTCGGAGAAAAATAATAAATAATATTTTCCAAATCAGCAAACATTCAGATCAAAGGAGATAAAAAATGGATTATCAGAAACTTGCGGATCTGCTTTTTCCCGATGTGACACTCACTCCCGAGGAAATTGAGCAGAGATACCCCAAAAGACAGCTCCCCGAAGGAGCAAAGGTTACCAGATTTGCCCCAAGCCCCACGGGATTTGTACATTTTGGCGGTCTTTTCCCTTCAACCGTAGGTGAAAGACTTGCTCACCTTTCGGGTGGTGTATTTTACCTCAGAATCGAAGACACCGACGGAAAAAGAGAGGTTCCCGGCGCCGCAGAAGGTCTTATAAAAACCCTTGAACGCTATGGCATCAAATTTGACGAGGGCGCAGTGATCAACGAGGACGGCGCAATTGGTTCCAAGGGCGATTACGGTCCCTACAAGCAGAGTCAGCGTAAAGAGATCTACCACGTATTTGCCAAGGAGCTTGTAAAAAAAGGTCTTGCCTACCCTGTATTCACATCGGCTGAAGAGCTTGAGGAGCTTGAAAAGACCGACAAAAAAACAGAGATCAAAAATAAAGAATGGACAGAGGAAGCGACTGCTGCACAAATGGCTGAAATGCTGAAGCTCCGCGAGATCACCATAGAAGAGGTTGAATCCCATCTTGCAAACGGTGACCAATTTGTACTCCGTATGCTTGCAAAATGCGATGATCCCGAAAAGAAAATAAAGATCACCGACCTCATCAAAGGCACATTGGAGCTTCCCGTAAACGATAAGGACGAGGTTCTCCTCAAGAGCAACGGAATCCCCACATATCATTTTGCTCACGCAGTGGACGATCACCTCATGGGCACCACACATGTAATCAGAGGTGAGGAATGGCTCCCCAGCCTGCCCCGTCACATTATGCTTTTTGAATATCTTGGCTTTAAGCTTCCAAAATATATGCACATCGCTCAGATCATGCGTCTTGACGAGGAAGGAAACAAAAAGAAGCTTTCAAAACGTGATATGGGCGCAAACATGGACGACTATACACGCATGGGATATTCACCTAAGGCTGTCATCGAATATATCATGACTCTGCTCAACTCCAACTACGAGGAATGGCACACACAAAATCCCGAAAAGCCATACACAGAATTTCCCTTCAACATCAAAAAAATGTCAACCTCCGGCTGTCTTTTCGACTTTAACAAGCTGAATGACGTTTCAAAAAACGTGATCTGCAGAATGACAGCAGAAGAGGTCTACAACGAAGTTGTTCTGTGGGCAAAGGACTTTGACCCCCACTTCTACGAAAAGCTTACCGCCGACGAGGACTATGCAAAAGCGATCCTGTCAATTGGCAGAGGCGGCAAGAAGCCCCGTAAGGACTTTGCAACATGGACGGATGTTAAGCCCTATATGTCCCTTTTCTATGACGATTATTTCTCATACATCGACGAGATCCCCGAAAATTTCTCAAAAGCTGATGTAAAATCCGCTCTTGAAAAATTCATGACAACCTATGACCCCGCCTGCGATAACAACGCTTGGTTTGAAAACGTAAAGGCTATCTCCGAGCAGATCGGATATGCTCCCGATGTTAAGCTTTATAAATCAAACCCCGATGCCTACCGCGGACACGTTGGCGACGTCAGCATGTTCTTGCGCGTTGCTGTTACGGGCAAGCTCAACTCACCCGATCTCTACACCATAATGCAGATCATCGGTCAGGACAAGGTCAACGAAAGAATTAAAAATTTTATTTGTAATTTATGATATTTATAATGGGGCTTTTTACCAAACTTTTTTGTAAAAAAGTTTGGATCAAAAAACTTTTATAATTGAGGTTTTCTTTTTATTTTAGTCAGTGCCTCTAAATCATATCCAAAATCCCAAAAGTTTTTGAAGATTCCAAAGAAACTTTTTTCAAAAAGTTTCTTTGGTGGGGTATGGGGCAACGCCCCAAAAAAACAAATCCAAACCAAAAGGAGTAAAATAACATGGCAGAAGAAATCAAAGGTAATTTTATACATGATATAATTGACGCCGACCTTGCTGAAGGCGCTGTTGAAAAGATCCACACCCGTTTTCCGCCCGAGCCCAACGGATATCTTCACATCGGAAGTGCAAAGGCGATATGGATCAACTACTCAACAAAACAGAAATACAACGGTCTTTTCAATCTCCGTTATGATGACACCAACCCTGCAAAAGAGGACAACGAATATGTAGAGTCCATTTACGAGGATCTAATGTGGCTTGGTGCTGAGCCCGACGGCGGAATTTACTACGGCTCCGACTATTTTGACGCCTGCTATGAATTTGCAGTAAAGCTCATCAAGGACGGAAAGGCATATGTCTGCGATCTTTCCAAGGACGAAATGCGTGAGTACCGCGGAACCCTTACCGAGCCCGGCAAGGACAGCCCCTACCGTAACCGCAGCATCGAAGAAAACCTTGATCTTTTTGAGAGAATGAAAAACGGTGAATTTGCCGATGGCTCAAAAACTCTCAGAGCAAAGATCGATATGGCTTCCCCAAACCTTAACATGCGCGACCCTGCCATCTACAGAATTGTAAGAGCAACTCATCACCGTCAGGGTAACAAGTGGTGCATCTATCCTCTTTATGACTACGCACATCCCATTCAGGACGCACTTGAGGGCATCACGCACTCCCTTTGCTCCATCGAATTTGAAAACCACCGTCCTCTTTATGAGTGGGTAGTTGACAATATCGGATTTGAGCATAAGCCCAAGCAGAGAGAATTTGCAAGAATGAACGTGACCTACACCGTAATGAGTAAGAGATATCTCCGCGAGCTTGTTGAAACAGGCAGAGTTGACGGTTGGGACGACCCCAGAATGCCCACTCTGAAGGCCCTCAGACGCCGCGGATATACACCCTCCTCAATTCTTGATTTTGCCGCAAGAACAGGTGTTGCCAAAGCCAACAGCATTGTTGACATTGAGCTTCTTGAGCATTGTCTGCGCGAGGAGCTGAACCAAAAGGCAGAAAGACGTATCTGCGTTCTCGATCCTATAAAGGTAGTGATCACCAACTATCCCGAGGACAAAACTGAATACTTTGAGGTAACAAATAACCCTAACTGCCCTGAAGCAGGTACAAGAAAGATACCATTTACAAGGGAAGTATACATCGACCGCGAGGACTTTGCCGAGGTTCCTCCCCCGAAATTCTTCAGAATGAAGCCCGACGGTGAAGTTCGTCTCATGGGCGCTTATATCGTTAAGTGCAACGAAATTGTCAAGAACGAAGATGGAAGCATCAAGGAGATCCTCTGCACCGCTGACCTTGAAAGCGGAAACGGAAATCCCGTTGACGGAAGAAAGATCAAGGGAACGATCCATTGGGTATCTGCTACCGAGTGTATCGACGTTGACGTAATGCTTTATGACCGTCTGTTTACAAGAAAAGACATGATCGTTCTTCCCGAAGGTGAGAATTATCTTGATTATGTAAACCCCGATTCAGTAAAGAAGCTCACACACTGCAAAGCAGAAGCTTCCCTCAAGGACGCAAAGCCGGGTGACAAGTTCCAATTTGTAAGAACAGGCTATTTCACACCCGACACCAAGAACCCGAGCACGTTCAACCGTTCTGTTTCCTTGAAGGATTCCTATAAGCCGCAATAAACACTGTTTAACAAAATTACAATGGAACTTCCAAAAAGAAAATCCACCAGATTGAAGAATTTTGATTACAGTTCGAAGCAATTGTATTTTGTTACTATTTGCACAAGGGACAGAAAACAACTATTGTCCGAAGTAATTAAAACCGATCTCGCTTTTATAGACAAAACCACCGGTTTGTACGTAGGGGAGGGGCTTGCTCCTCCCGAATATACCGTAAAACTAAAGCCCTGCGGAAAGATCGCAAAAGAACAATTATCCTTGATAGAGAAAAGATTTCCAACCGTTTCTATCAAGGATTATGTAATTATGCCAGACCACATACACGCAATTATATTCTTGCATAAAATAGCGGGAGGAGCAAGCCCCTCCCCTACGTTGGATGATGTGATCTGTGCTTTTAAATCGTTAACATCCCGTATTTGCAAACAACAATATGGTATAGAAAAAATATTCCAAAGGTCCTCAGCAGAACATATTATTCGCAACAGAGAGGATTATGAAACAAAACGAAATTATATATATACTAATCCTATGAAATGGTATTTTAAAGCTTGAAAACTTTTTTCACTAAATCAGCTTTCTAAAAGGAGATTTATAGCATGAAAAAATGGGTAGTAGAAGATTGGCAATTTGAATTGACAGCTATTGAAGGTAGATCAGCTAATTGTCGACTTGGTTTTGAAAAAGGAGATAAGTTCGTCTTTACATATGAATGTCCCGCCGGTATGTGCCCACGACTGATGTCACAGGTATATACATGGTGTGAAGTTATAAGATGCGGAGGAGATTTTACTCATAGAGGTTCAAACTCAAAATATGAAATGAATTTAGTATGTCCATGCAAAAGCATACACTTTCATCTTAAAGCAACTCCAATAAACAGAGATGAAAACGGAGTGCCTTTGCCAAACAATCCAAGACCGGGAGATTAAAATTTATTCAATCTAAAATTTTAAATAATTACAAAACAATACCCCGACAGACCGAAAAATCTGTCGGGGCTTTTTTATTCAATTCTGTTTTTCTTCAATTATCTATCATTTCAGGCTTTTTATCCTTGAAAATCAGCTTTTTAAACGTTGCCGAAAGGGATTTTAAGTTTATTATTATCACTGCTATAAAAATCGGGATCTGATAGAAAATATAACCTTCGGGTCGAAGTGTTGCAACTATGCACTGTATCCCCACGCAAACAGCGTTTGCCACGAGATACCCGATCTTCATATCAAAAGGATATACCTTTTTAATATTGATAGCTCTGACAGCAAACACCACCACATAGCTGATAAGCGTTGCTATTGCCGCTCCGATTGCTCCAAGTCCCGCCATTTTAACTCCAAACAGAGAATTTGGAACTAATACAAAATTCAGAACAACATTCACAAGAGCCGCAGTTATTGCTGTATACAGCAGATTCATGCTTTTCTTATTCAGTGTATATACACTTCCCTGGAACGTTACAAGGCTTGAAAATGCCGTTGAAAACACCAATGTCGGTATATACAATGCCGCTCCGTGAAATTTAGGGTCAAACAGCATGACCACCAGAATATCAAGCACCAGCATTATTGCTGAACTTCCCAAAAACTGTATTGCCGAATATGCTGAAAATACCGTACTGAAAAACTTCTTCCGTTCCTTTTCGTTTTCTTCCTTAACCGATGAATAGTTCCACGCCTGAATGAATATGGAGCATATCAAAACAAGCAGTGACGGAATCTTATACGCCACCGAATACAGTCCGTTGGCAAAATCTCCTTCAAAATACTTTACAACATATCTGTCGGAAACATTGGTCACCCACCACAAAATATTGGTTGGGATCATCGGCAAGCTGAACTTCAGCATTTTGCGGAAGATATTCCTATCAATCCTTTTGGGCAGTACGATGTCCCTCCAAAGCTTTTCCTTTACAAATACTATAAAGGTCGAGAACAAATCTGCAATTACTCCCGACAGCACATATCCCTCAACCCCCATTTTAAATACGGCAAGGAACAAAATATTCAGTACCACCATTGTTCCGGTATTGATTATTCCCTGTACTGCAAAAAATTTGAAATGGTCCTTCGTTCTTATATATAAGGTCGTTACTCCGTGAAGATTTGCCGCTATTACATACAGTACTATCAGATATGAATACCCGTCAAAAAGACCCATAACGGTAAATACCGTAAACACGGGTATCAAAAGCAAAGATCCTGCGCCAAGGATATATAACCCTGCCGAGTATACCTCGCGTTTATCATTTTCTTTATCCAAAGCAAATCTGAATACCGCCTCGGCGATTCCGAGGGACATGATCGGCATGAGAAGCTTCGACGTCTGTGTGATCAGATCCGCCGTACTGTACATTTCAGGTGTAAGATACGCCGTGTAAAACCTGATCAAAAAATATATTAAAAGTTTCGATCCGAAATTTCCTATGGCTATCATTCCCGAATTAGCCATCAGCTTCTTATATCTATTCATTTCATTTCCTTTGATTATTTTTTTGGGGGCTTTGCCCTACCCCACCAAAGAAACTTTTTGAAAAAAGCAGCGTGACGCTGCACCCCTAAAACAAATTATTTTATTCGTGAAAAATTTGCGCACAAGCAAAAAAACGATAAATTTCTCTATTTCCTAAAGTTTTTGAAGAGGGGTACGGGGAGAAACCTTTTTTCAAAAAGGCAGCGTGACGCTGCACCCCTAAAACAAATATATTTTATTCGTGAAAAATTTGCGCACAAACAAAAAAACGATAAATTTCTCTATTTCCTAAAGTTTTTGAAGAGGGGTACGGGGAGAAACCTTTTTTCAAAAAGGCAGCGTGACGCTGCACCCCTAAAACAAATATATTTTATTCGTGAAAAATTTGCGCACAAGCAAAAAACGATAAATTTCTCTATTTCCTAAAGTTTTTGAAGAGGGGTACGGGGAGAAACCTTTTTTCAAAAAGTTTCTCCCCGTAGAAATCGTTATAAAACCAAATTATTCCTGAGCTGCGAGAACGATGGCAGCAAAGTCATCGGGCTTGAGAGAAGCGCCGCCGATAAGACCGCCGTCGATGTGGTTCATAGAAAGAAGTCCTTCTGCGTTCTTTGCATTCATGCTTCCGCCGTACTGGATTACTGTGGACTTTGCAAGAACCTTACCGTACTTGTCAGCAACTACCTGACGGATAATTCCGCAAACCTCGTTAGCCTGTTCATTGGTAGCTGTCTTGCCTGTTCCAATTGCCCATACAGGCTCATAAGCAATGATTACATTCTTCATCTGCTCTGCAGTAACGTTTTCAAGAGCGAGCTTTGTCTGACGAGCAACAACCTCACGAGTAATATCGGATTCACGGTCTGCAAGTGTTTCACCAACACATACGATTACACGAAGACCTGCCTCAAGAGCTGCAAGTGTACGGAGATTTACAGTCTTGTCTGTTTCTCCAAAATACTGTCTGCGCTCACTGTGTCCAACGATTACGTACTGAACACCGCACTCCTTGAGCATATCAGCAGAAATTTCTCCTGTGAAAGCACCGCTCTTCTCGTAGTGTACGTTCTGTGCGCCAACCTTGATGATTGATCCCTTAACCATTGAAGCTACAACGGGAATATCAACGAAAGGTACACATACAACGATGTCACAAGCCTTTCTTCCCTTAACCTTGCTGTAAATCTGTGAAACAAGCTCCTTTGCCTGAGCAGGAGTCATATTCATCTTCCAGTTTCCGGCAATTACCGTTCTCTTTCTTCTGTTACCCATTTTATGTTTTCTCCTTAAAATCTATATATCTTTTATTTTATTAAGGGGATCCGTTTCCGGACCCCATTAGTTTACAATATTAGTATTTATATTATTCCTTATCGTTGAGACAAGCGATGCCGGGAAGCTCAAGACCTTCAAGGAATTCAAGAGAAGCGCCGCCACCTGTGGAAATGTGTGTGATCTCGGAAGCGAATCCAAGCTGCTCGCAAGCCGCTGCAGAGTCACCGCCGCCAACGATTGTTGTTGCCTCGCTGTCAGCAAGAGCCTGTGCTACTGCGATTGTACCCTTTGCAAGTGTGGGGTTCTCAAATACGCCCATAGGTCCGTTCCATACAACTGTCTTTGCATTCTTTGCTGCTTCTGCATAGAGAGCTGCTGTCTTTTCACCGATATCAAGACCCATCATGTCCTCGGGAATGCAGCATGAGCATACTGTTGTTGTTTCGATCTCTGCGTCAATAGGATCGGGGAATTCCTTTGCAACCACTGTATCAACAGGAAGAAGGATCTTTACACCCTGTGCCTCTGCCTTTTCAAGCATTTCACGGCAGTAGTCGATCTTGGACTCATCAAGAAGTGATGTTCCTGTTCCCTTGCCCTGTGCTGCGAGGAATGTATATGCCATTCCGCCGCCGATGATGAGTGTATCAACCTTTGTGAGAAGGTTGTTGATTACACTGAGCTTATCCTTAACCTTTGCACCGCCGAGAATTGCAACGAAGGGTCTTTCAGGATTGGAAAGAGCCTTACCCATTATGCCGATCTCCTTGCCGATGAGGTATCCGCAAACTGCAGGAAGATAGTCAGCAACACCTGCTGTAGATGCATGTGCTCTGTGAGCTGTACCGAAAGCATCATTTACATAAAGCTCTGCAAGATCTGCAAGCTCCTTCGCCATTGTAGGATCGTTCTTTTCTTCTCTGATATCAAAACGAACATTTTCAAGAAGCATAGCCTCGCCCTCCTTGAGAGCTGCTGCCTTTGCCTTAGCATCCTCGCCTGTTGTGTCTGCTGCAAGTGCTACGTTAATTCCAAGAAGCTCGGAAAGACGAGCTGCTACAGGAGCAAGTGAATACTTTTCAACTACCTGTCCCTTGGGCTTACCCATATGTGAGCAAAGAATTACCTTTGCGCCCTTTGAAAGAAGATACTTAATTGTGGGGAGTGCTTCAACGATTCTCTTGTCGCTGGTGATAACTCCATCCTTCATAGGTACGTTAAAGTCGCAACGAACAAGAACCTTCTTGCCGGCTACTTCTACGTCTTCAATGCTCTTTTTGTTGTACATTGCCATATTTTCCTCCATTTATTGCCGTCCGCTATATTTGCGTCTCCGCACGGCGGCATATTAATTTTATGTTTTTCATTTAACTTTGAATATACTAACACACATTTCCTTTTTTTTCAAGAGTATTTTTGAATTTTTCCCATAAATTCAACATTTTTTCCATAATTTTTTCGCTTCAAATCGCCTTATCAAAGCTCATTATATATTTTCATCCATCCAAGTCCATCTTGTTTTGATGAAGCTTCTCATATACTCGATCTGCTTTTCATATGTGTTATACTTCTTTATCGAGGAGTCCTGACATCCTACTCTGCGGTTGAGAATATCCCAAACCTCGAAATTATATGCAGCACTTCTTGAGCAAAGCTCGCTTCCCGTATCAACGGCTTCCATAAGCTTATCAAGAAGATCATATTTTATTTCGTCCCAACGGGCTCTGTATTTTTCGCGGAACTCCGGATAGGTGATCAGATATGACATCCAGTTGTCCCATATATATCCCGTTGTGGAGTCCGCGGTTGCCCATGTTGAATACGTCTTGTCATCCTTCCAGAAGTTTCCGAAGGCGTTGTCAAAGTCCCAAATGGGTCCCATTGTAAGCTTTCCGCCTGCGTCTTTTGTAAAATAACAGCTTCTTCTGAAGGCACAGTCGATATTATAATAAAGCTCATGGACGATTACCCAATCGATGAGCGCATCGAGGTCAATATATTCCTCATATCCCTCTCCTGCCATGACTGCCGCATCGGCTTTCTTTACATAATCCCTTATAAACGCAACCTGATCCTTGGTCAGTGTATCCTCATCGGGCGCCTTTACCTTTACATACTTACAAAGAGTTGTATAGAAGCAGGTCTCGTTCCATACGTCCTCGGAGCTTGTTCCTCCAATTTCAAGTAAATATCCCGTATCTACCTCGGATCCCTTTTCAGCAAGCTCAATTCTGCCGTTTTTGGCTTCAAGCTGTTCGCCCATTGTATAGATCCCCTGATATTTTCCGTTTACAAACACGTCAACGGGATATTGTGAAGGGGTATATGCAAAGGACAAAAGCTTTGCTCCCTCCATAGCAACATAGTTTCTTATAAGCGCCTTGTCAGTATAGTTTGCAAGAAGTGTCCAATCCTTATTTGCCTCAAGTCCGAAAAGGGAAGTTTTCTTGTCAAACTTGATCTTATATGGCTTCTTCTCCCACTTCCATGTGGAATGTCCGCGTCCTCTTATCTGTATTGTTGACTCTCCAAGGGCTTTATATTCCGTTCCATCGGTGGTCATGTATATTGTCGCCTTCTGATATTCCTCATTGGAAGCAACCTCGGCTCCGCCCTCTACCTCTATTACAACGATTGGAAGAGACGAAGGAATATACTCGGTTTCAATCAGATATCTGTTTGATCTGCCCGAGGAATCGGTTACCGTGGCATAACAGCCCGTGGGTGAAAGAAGATCCACACCGCCTGTTGATGTTACTACGTTTTCATCAAACTCAATTTTTCCGCCGCCTGTCACAACAGTCTGGAGCTTGGCATTTCTCAGTGTATTGGGATCGGCAATACAATCAATAGTTGCCGTGAGAACAAATCCGTCAGCCTTCCAGATGATGCTTTCTGTGATGTTTCGGTTTTCCGTCATATGAAGGGTTACCGATGTAAGCTTTGATGAGCCGTCTCCGCCGAGAGCATAGCTTTCGGGAGATCTTCCGTTTACAGTCAATGCACCAAGGTGCTTTGCGATATCATACATGGTGATGCCCGAATTTGTGGGAATCTCCCATGTAACCTCCGCCTCCGGAGCATTGAGATCTATGGGATAATCGGGCAGATCCGCACCGCGCTCCGCCTTGAAGCTGAGCTTTGCCGCCTTGTCAAGCGTAATGCTTATAGAGTTTTCCAGCACGACCCCATCATTAAACTCTATGTTTACGGGAATGTTGAAGGATATTTTTGATGAAATGGTATACTTTCCTTCAAACACAAGAGTGGTGTCGGGATACAGCTTTGGAAGCATCTCCTCGGAATACAGCGCCTCCCACTCCTCAAGGCTGTTTAAGGTGATCCTTGATGTATCAAGCTCTCGGCTGTTATATACCTTGACCCGAAGATAGTATGTTGGATTCTCCTCAATGAATTTGAGCTTTGGAATGTCAAGAACTATACCCGCTCCGTCAGCAAAAAGCTTTCCGGGCTCAAGATCCCCGCTTTCCTCGTCAATTATTATCTTACCCTCAAAATCGCCGTGGCAATATACTGTATCAACCTCAAGATCTCTTTCAAGAACAAGTGTAAGAGGTCTTGTGATCTCAACGAGATCTTTTTTCAGGTTTATGCCCAGCACAACAAATTGATGTTCTCCTTTTTCTGAAAGCGCCTGTACGAAAGCCTCCTCCGTAGCGGGATACTCCACAGTCTTGCTTTCGTTCTCACCCTTCGGTGTATATTTTAAAACGATTGAATAAAGTGTTCCCTCGGTCACCTCAGATGACACTGCTTCACCGCTTTCCACGGTAAGCTGTGTATTTGCTCTTTTATCAGCGCTATCGTAGGCGATATGAATATCCACCTTGAATTCCGAATGGTTTTTGATTTCGATCTGTCCCGCATCCATGTAGGGAGTGATGTTGACCTCCCCCGACTTATTGTAAAACAGCGTTCTGTATCCGTTTGTTATGCTTATTACAGGAGTTTCAAAGGGCTCCTCGGGGGGATTGCAGGATACTGCCGCAAACGCCATAATTGCCATCACCGCCAAAAGCAGTGCAGTTCTTATTATTTTTTTCATTATGTTGTTCTCCTTGCTTCTTTCCGTTTTCAATTCTATCAGTTCTCTTCACCGTTTCTTTGGAGCTCGTCAAGAGTCATATTGAAATAGGAAAGAAAATGCTCCATGAAATATTCAGCCTCGGGACAGTTGAGTTCATCAATAGCCCTCAAAAGAGTGCCTTTGGCAGATGTAAATTCATTGTTGCCGCACCTTTCTTCATCAAGGCACTTAATATACGCGCATATTTTGTCAGCAGCCTTTATAAGCTTTTTGGCTTCGGGATCGTTGTCCTCGTAATAAAAGATCTCTCTGTAATCCTCCGAAAGCTCCGGGGGCAGCTTTTCAAGAAGGATCTCAATTGCCTTCTCCTCGATCTGTCTGTAGCTTTCCTTTGATCTTGCATTGAAATATTTAATCGGTGTCGGAAGATCCCCTGTATATACCTCGGGCACATCATGGAAAAGTCCGAGAGTTGCGATCCTGTCGGAATTGTAGCTTCCTCCGAAATATCTGTTTCCTATAAGAGCAAGAGCGTGGGATACAATTGCCACCTCACAGGCATGCTCGGACAAAGTCTCCTCCGATATATTATACATCAAACCCCAGCGTTTTATATACTTTTGTCTGAACGCCAAGGCAAAAAATCCGTAATTTGTCACTTTATTCTCCTTTGAATTGTGGGAAGATCTGAAATTTATAAAATCCCCTGCTTTTCCCTATTATAAACCATAAGTCCTGCTGTGTCAATTAACAAAAAGTAAATATAATTAGTTTATTTTAGAGATTTTGGGAATTAAAATTTACAAAACCCTATTTACAAAAAGGAAAAAATGTAATATAATAAAAAGGGTAATCCCAAAATCATAAGATCACCGTGTAAAAAGCGGAAACATACATCAAAAGGAGAGTTATTATGAAAAAGGTTAACATTAGCTTCACACTGTCACTTCCCGAAAAGCATGACATCGAAAATGCAATGCTCAGAGTTGCTGATTTTGTAGAAGGCTTCTACACATCAGTTCCCACAAAGGTTGAAGAAGTTAAGACTGAGGTTTGCAAAAAGACCGCAGCTGCAAAGGAAAACGTAAAGGCAAAGACTGCTCAGACTGCAAAGCAGACAAGCGAGGCTGTAAAATGCAAGACTGACTGCGCAAAGGTTAAGGCAAAGGCTCTTGGTGCTGCTACCTGCGAAGCAGGAAAGATCCTCGGCGGCGCTATCAAGAACGCAGTTTCAGAAAGCGCAAAGATCATCTCTGAAAGCATCGCAAACAAAACAGAGGAAATCGTTGAAGAGGTTGTTGAGGAGATCGTTGAGGAAGCCTCTGAAAAGTCAGAGGACGAAAGCGGAGATTCCGACGACTCCGACGACCACCTACGAAGCTGCCGCAGCTGCCCTCTGCAGAAGGGGCTTCAACAAATCCAAAAGGATATTAAGGGAATCAAAGAGCGTGACCCTGCCGCCACAGGTGTTTTTGAGGTTCTGACACTTTATTCGGGACTTCATGCAGTGTTGGCATACAGAGCCGCTCATTTTCTCCATGAAAAAAAATTTCACTTCACCGCAAGAGCCATCAGCCAATTTACCAAATTTCTCACCGGTATAGAAATCCACCCCGGAGCGACGATCGGCAACGGTCTTTTTATAGACCACGGAAGCGGTGTTGTCATCGGAGAGACCACCATCATCGGAGACAACTGCACCATCTATCAGGG
>SVUF01000070.1 GCA_015063395.1 Oscillospiraceae bacterium | reverse complement strand
AAACAGATACTCTACATATTTTGTAATTTCATTTTCCATTTTGAGACCTCTTTGAAAGCTTTCACCCATAAGTCGTAAAAATTGAATTTGATTCGGTTGTTTTCGTAATTATTTTTTATTATATCATAAATTTGTGACAAAATATATAGTTTTTTCAGCGATTCTCTCTGGACTTATCAAATCTTTGTGATATCCTTTGTGCTGACAAACGCAGAAACTAAGGCCGCCGAGAGCAACCATTACGGTTACTCTCGGCGGTATATTATTGTTCCTTAATAAACGGTGTGTTTCTATTGTGAATTTGCAAACTATAAGCCCCCTTATATCCAATTTCCCTTGCCATAATAAACAGTGCAATTATTTTGTGACTCGGTTTTGAAGAATACAACGTGCGCTCTTTTCCGTTAATAGCAATATTCTGCTTCCATACTAACTTTAAGAAGAACAATTCATTCAACACTTCTTCAATTCTATTACTCGGTATATCGCAGTCTTTGGCAAGAACATCACTTTCAAATACGTAATTCTCGTTTTTGTGATACAAATATATCAAAGCGTTCATTGTATCCGTATGAGACAGCGCCGCAAAGATTTTTTGAAGATCGTCCTTGTCATTCAGAAAATGACCGTATCCCTCTGTCGGCTCGGGAAATACCGAGAAGAAAGGCTCTTTTCCATTAGATATGATTGTAAATCCATTATCGTCAAGAATATAGGAAGCGTTTTTCTGATTCTTGATTTCATCAGGATCATATTTCTTTTCAAGTTCCATACTGCAGTTAAATAAACCACGCTCGATCTGCCAACCAATATCACGCGCAACGTTGAACCGCTCTTTTGCCTCGGTGTTATGAATCAACTTCACGATCTTGCCTGAAATATCTGCCATCGTAACAGAATCATTACCAAAAAGTTCATCAAGGGAAATCTCAAGCTCGTTTGCAAGGGGGACAAGAAGCGCCCCATCGGGATAGGTTTCGCTCGTTTCCCACTTAGATACTGCTTGTGCCGACACGCCAAGCTTTGTTGCAAGCTGCTCTTGTGTCAGATTTTTTTCAAGACGCAATTTTTTAATGTTAGCCGATAAACTCATCTTACTTACCTCCGATCATTTTGTTATTTGCGTTATAGTAGAAGTCGTAGGATTTACTACCGCACATTTTTTCAAAAGCAATGGTAATTAAGGACAGGATTATGCCATCACCGCTGCTCTCATAAATTATGACTTCTCCTTCAGTAAGGTGTGCGGTGATACGGTTGCATTCACCAACGGAACAGAATTCGTCGAGGATTTCTGTAACGCGCTTTTCTTCAATTCCCGTATTGGTTGCAATATAATCTGCCGTAAAGCTTTCAGAGCAAGCGGTGGAATGGACAAAATAGAGAACTGAAAGAGCATCCTCGTTTGACAGAAACTTAAAAATCTTAACTATTTCCTTTTGCTTATTTGTATCATTCAGCCATGCGAAGTTAGCTTTATTTTTAAGCATCATCACAGCTAAGTTTACGTTTTCAGAGCTTGCGGTAAACTCAAAGAACTCATGGTGTGAAATTTCGGAACGATATCCACGGGATTTTTCTGCAGGTATGACATCCTCTTCATCATAAACATCATCATAATACTTAGACACTATTCCATACATTGTAGGAACAAGAGATTTAACCGCTTCAAATGATTTTAGCACAGACTTACGGCGATTAAGCCCTTCAAACAAAGAGCGAATTTCTTCTGCCGTGCTTTGCTTTTTGTCCTCGGTAAGTCCGAGAAGAGTGTCGGTGGTGACACCATAATATTTGGAAAGCTCCACAAGCATTGAAAGATCAGGCATTGAGGCACCGTTCTCCCATTTGGAAACCGTTTTATTTGAAATGGATAAGCTTTGCGCCACATCTTCCTGTGTTACTCCCCGTGCATTGCGGAGTTCCACTAATTTTTCAGCAATTTTACATTCGTACATAATTTTAACCTCTCAAAATAAATTCAAGCTCCGGACCTTGTGACTATATTATACACAAAACCATCAGTGGAGTCAACAGAGCGATATTTTATTATTTCTCCAAAATGGAGATTTATCAAGAAAACAACAAAACAGCAGTTGAATTAAGACAAATAAAAATCACCGCCGAAAGTGACTGATAAGCTACTCTCGGCGATGATTCTATAAAATCGGTTATTTGTTTTTCTTTGAATTTGAAAGATTATATATATTTATTATTATGAGAATTGCCCAGAAGAGAATGGACACTGCGAATTTTATAGGGGAGTTTTCTCTTTGGAAAAAATCCAGATTAAGCTTTATGGGAACGAGCAAGGCTTCGAGGCAAAGGGCGATCTTAATAAAAACAGGGAGCTTTGAAAATGAAAGCTTATGCCCCTTTGAAACACTGCCATAGGAGATCTTCAAAAGTCCCTTGAGCCTTGCAAAATAGCACCATATTCCAAGAGTGAGAATAAAAGCAAGGATCAGAGATAGGGTTATGACCCAAAAAACATGAGTATTGGGGGAAGCTTCTGCAACCAATGAGCATACTATGGGAGAAGCTATGATTTCTGTAAGTAGGATCACCAGAGTCACTGTAAAGCCTTTAACGATAATTGAAGCTTTTTTCATATTGTTGCCGATGTCATATTGTATCGGAATATGCTTGAAATTGCTTTTGTAGATTATGAGGCAAACAATGGAAATAATCAGGCATAAAAGCATAATCGCTGCTCCTGCGGCAAGAATATCCTCATTTTCCCACTGTAGGATATGACTTGCGGCGGTGTACTCCGTAATTAAAAAAGGGAGTATGATTATAAGCGCGAAGAACAAAGAAGTAAGCCTTGCATATCTGATTTTTAATGATTGCAAAAATGTATGAAGACGGAGTGTATCGTCATTTTTGTCAAGGCGTTTTCCTGCAAAAATCTCTTCAACGGATACCCCCAATATTTCACTGATCTTTGGATATAGTGAGGTGTTGGGCTTTGCGGTGCCGTTTTCCCATTTTGATACTGCCTTGTTTGTAACACCAAGCATTTCTCCAAGCTGGGATTGTGAGAGCCCCTTTTCAGTTCGAAGCTCAAAAATAAAATTTCCAAAATTATAATCTCTCATGGCTGTAACCTTTCTGTTTTGTTTACGGTCATATTATATCATTAACCCAAGGATAAAGTCAATAAAATGAGGGTCTCTTTTTGGTAGAACAGCGATTTATTGAGAAATAAAGCTGTTTTTCCTGAAAGAGACCCCCGCGAAGAGAATATAAATTCCTGAAGCCTCAAACCTCTTTGTTTAGAAAAGCGGAGGCGTAGGCAGCATAGATGGCAGATCCTGTAATGAGGCATTTTTCATCTATATCAAATTTACAGTTGTGCATTGCCACTGTAGTTTCATAAATGTCGGGGTTACATGAACCAACATTGGCATATACTCCCGGGACCTTGAGAATATATTCTGCAAAATCATCACCGCCAAGAGAGGGCGTACAGAATTTCACTACGTTGTTTTCGCCGAAAAGCTCCTCTGCAACAGCCCAAGCCTCCTTGCAGGGAATTTCGTCGTTAATAAGGGGAGAGGTATAGTCCTTCCATTCAATAAAGACATTTCCTCCAAAGCTTTCCGCAACGGAGCGGGCAATTGCTTCAATGCGCTTTTTTGTGTTGGCTCTTGTGTCGGGAGTAAGGGCTCTGAGGGTGCCTTCAAGCTCTGCATTTTCAGCAACTATATTGTAGGCAGTTCCTGCGGATATTTTTCCAACACCGATGAGGAGATTTTCCATGGGGTCGGTGGTACGTGTCACAATGGCTTGAAGGCTGATGAGTATTTGTGCGGCAATATATGCGGCATCCACGCCGAGATGCGGACGGGAAACATGCGCGGATTTTCCTGTAACCGATATTTTAAACCAGTCAACACTTGCGTTAAGGGGACCGGGCGTGAGAACGATTTTTCCTACGTTATGATGGGGTGTTACATGAATTCCAAAGCAGCGGTCGCCTTTAACAAGACCTTCGTTTATAAACACCCGTGCGCCGTAGCCAACCTCTTCAGCCTGCTGAAAATGCAGCTTCACCTTTCCGCCAAAGAGATGTCGGTTTTCTGCAAGTATACGGGCACCACCAAGGAGACTTGCTGTGTGGGCATCGTGTCCGCAGGCATGCATTACACCGTCATCAGTGCTTGTATAGCTGCAAATATGCTCTTCCTTTATGGGAAGGGCATCGATGTCAGCTCTGAGTATTATTGTCCTGTCACCCGGAAGCTCACCGTCAATTTCTGAGCAAACACCCGTTTCACCAACACGGGTATGTGGCAGTCCAAGCTTGTCAAGCTCCTCTTCGATTTTCAAGGCGGTATTATATTCGTTTTTTGAAACCTCCGGATTTTTGTGGAAATGTCGGCGCAAAGCTACAACATCGGGATAAATACGTTTTGCTTCTTCCAAGAAAAAAGCTGAATTTTTCATAATAAACTATTCCTCACATATTATATACTCATAAAAGAACAAGACCTCCACACCGTTTTGGCGGGAAGTCTTGGTGTAGTTTTGTGTAATTATTTAAGACCTGCAAGCTCTTTGAGAGCAACGGGTGTGTCAACCTTTTCGGAGTAGAGGGCAAGGGGAGCGATGAGAGTATCGCCGATGATTGTAAGATCGTAGCCGTTAGCAGTTACCTCTTTGTTGAGATAAGCTTTGTGCTGGAAGGAGTTGAGGTCGATGTCGCCTTCGTTAAGTGCCTGGTTGGGAAGGTTATAAGCATCAAATTCAACAAGCTCAATATAGATACCTGCGTTGCGCTCGTCAAGGACCTTCTGAACAGCATTCCAATGGCTGTTTGCAGATCCGCATACGCCAACCTTAACAACTGTTTTACCGTCCTTTGTTGAAGTGTAAGCATCAGCCTCTGCTACGATTTCAGCGGCAGTCTGGGAGGGCTTTTCATAAGAGAAGGAGGGGTAGTATGCTTCTGTGTACTTTTCCAGCATATATTCACCCACGTATGCTGTCTGGAATGCTTCAACAATTGTCTTGTATTCTGCCTTGTCCTTTTCAGCAGTTCTTGCAACGATAATGTTTACATAGGGGTTGTCCTTGTCAGTCTGGTTTTCAATGAGAATTGCATCCTTGGAGGGAATAAGACCCTTGGAGGTTGCATATGTGCCGTTGATGGTGCTTGCTGCATAGTCCTGAAGTGTTGAGGTAAGTGTATTTGCTGTTGTGGGAACAAGCTCGATGTTGTAAATATATTTTGTAATGTCCTTGAGCTCGGGTGAGTAGCCTGCTGCGGGGTCAACTTCAATGAAGCCTGCGCTTTCAAGAAGCTTGATGGCGCGTGCAAGGTTGGTGGCATCATCGGGAACACCGATCTTTACAGCGCTTTTAACAGGTGTACATGATGAAAGTGCAAGTGCGGAAGCAACGAAAATTGTTGCAAGAACAAGGGAAAGAATGCGTTTGATTGTGGTTTTCATTTTGAAAATCTCCTTTTTTATTAATTGTTTATATTTTAAAAATTTATTTTGTGCGGAGCCTTTTGAAAAGCTTCGCATTGTTTTAAGTTGGAAAAATTAATATTTTTTTCTGAAGATACTGCGGTTTGTGGATTTTTTTGCAAGGAATGAGCCGATGCCCTGAAGAATGCAGACAAATACGAGGAGGACTATAACGCAGACAAGAACGATATCCTGATGGTTAAGACCTTGACCGTAGTTGATTGCAAAGCTTCCAAGTCCGCCTGCACCGACCGCTCCTGCCATAGTGGTAAGTCCCACAAGGCTAATGGCTGTGATGGTTGTGACTCTCACAAGCTCGGGAACTGCCTCGTGGAGATAAACTCGAAAAATAATTCCAAGAGTGCCGCTTCCCATGCTTCTTGCAGCTTCGATCTTTCCCGGGGAAACATTTGCAAGGGCTGTTTCAACCTGACGGGAAAAGAAGGGAACTGTACCGAATATAAGGGGGATTATAGCTCCCGTAACTCCAATTGCTGTTCCAACCATCGCTCTTGTAAATGGAATGAGGAAGATGAGGAGGATCAAAAAGGGAATTGCTCTGAAGAAATTGATGAAGGCGTCAAGTATAAAATAAATGATACGGTTTTCCTTGATACCGTCTTTTTTTGTAATGGTTAATAAAACACCGATTGTAATTCCAAGGACGAAGGAAAAGATTCCGGAAATAAAGAACATTTCCACTGTTGAAGAACAAGCTTCAAAAAATCTGTCCTTATATGCAATTACGTTTGGAATAAGCTTTTGTAAAAGTTCAGTCATGACGGAGCACCTCCACCTTAATGTTACAGGATCTGAGATAATCAAGGGCGTCCTTGATATTTTTGTCATCTCCCGAAATCACTGTGATCATGCTTCCAAGCTGTGCGCCCTTCAGCACCTCTACGCTTGCAAGGACAATGTTGAGGTTCACATTATAATTACGTGAGATTTGGGAGATCACCGCATCGCCAACGGCATTTTTTTCAAATACAAGCTTCAAGAGGAGTTCGCCGTCTTTGATTCTTACAAGGGGGGAATCCTTGTGGATCAGGCTGTTGATCTTATTGAGAGCTGATGCTGAGCCGATAAATTTTTTGGTGATTTCCTTTTGAGGATTTGCAAAGATGTCATAGACCTCTCCTTCCTCAACAACATATCCGTTTTCCATAACGGCTACCTTGTGGCAAATTGCTTTGATTACTGCCATTTCGTGAGTGATGAGTACAATTGTGATGCCAAGCTTTTTGTTGAGTCTTTTGAGAAGAGCCAGGATGGATTCTGTGGCGTCAGGGTCAAGAGCGCTGGTTGCTTCATCTGAAAGGAGAACCTTGGGATTGTTTGCAAGAGCTCTTGCAATTGCCACGCGCTGCTTTTGACCGCCCGAGAGCTGAGAGGGATAAACGTCGATCTTGTCGGTGAGATCAACAAGCTCAAGAAGCTCCTTGACTCTTTGGGCGATCTCTGATTTTGTAAGCCCCGAATGCTTCAAGGGGTAGGCGATATTGTCAAATACTGTGCTTCTGTCAAGAAGGTTGAAGTGCTGGAAGATCATTCCGATGCCGCGGCGAGCCTTGTTCAGCGCCGAGGACTTTATAACCTTCATTGTGCCCCCTTCTGTCCATGTAAGCTTTTGATCTCCTACAGTAATGGAGCCGGAATCGGGAACCTCAAGAAGATTGATACAACGTATCAATGAGGATTTACCCGCTCCTGAGTATCCGATGATACCGTATATCTCGCCCTCCTCAATGGAAAGGTTTACATCCTTCACGGCTTCAACATTACCTGATTTTAAATGGTAGGTTTTGTTGAGACCTTCAATTTTTATCATTGTTTTCAATTTATGCAACTCCTTTAGGGTGATTACAGAATGTAGAAAATGTTGTTTAATCTTTAAATGGTCCGTAAACTAAAAAAACGGAGGACCAATCCCTCCGCAATCAAACAACATATATCTTAAAATGATGTTTATGATTTATCTTCAAGCGAGGACTGTATCAATATTGACGCAAGAAAGCATACACATGGCTGACATGTGCATCATCATATCCATCATCATCTCGGATCTGCGTACAAGCATGATACTGTTCTCCTTTCCTCAATCATAGAAAATTATGAAAGCATATTACCACACTAAAGTGTATTTGTCAATAGGTTTTTAAAAAAATATTAAAAAAATTTGAAAAATATAATAAATAGGGGTATTTTAGCCTTGAATGGAGTAAATATATATGGAATAAATGAATGTTATTGTAAAAATGCACAAAACGAGAAATGAAAATTTGTGCATAAAGTAGAAAGTTGAAAAATCATTACACTCCCCTTGACAATCACGCGACCATGTGCTACAATTAAGACACGAAGAAAGACTTGAATGGAGGTGATTAGATGTCGAAAATGTTTCCGGGAACGACCATCGAAGTTACAAGGATTGAAAAGGGAAGTTCAAAAATTCTTTTTGACGGAATCTTTACAACGGGGGGAATAACCCTTGGGCAGGTTTCTGTCATGACAGGTCTTGAGCCGTATATAGTTCAGAACTGGGTAAAAAGAGGATTTTTGACATCGCCCAAGAAAAGAGTTTATTCAAGAGACCAGTTTGCCAGAATCATCATAATCAACATGCTGAGAGAATCTTTGCAGATCGAAACAATTTGCGGTCTTATAAAGATCATCGGCGGTGAGCTTGAAGATGAAACTGACGATCTCATTTCTGATGAGGAGCTTTATCACCGTTATGTAAACATGATATCGGAAAATCCGATAAATGTAGCGGATAAGGATTCTGTAGAAAAAGCGGCAGAGGCAGCGGCAGAGAAATATGAAGAAAGACTGCCGGGATCAAAGAAAAAACTCGTAAAAATCTTGCAAGTGATGGTATATGCTCATTCTGCATCGGTTTTCAGAGAAAAAGCGGAAGAAATTCTGTCAACGCTTAACTAACAGTATACTAACAGTATAATGAAAGGAATGATTTTATGTTTTTTATAGAGTGGTGGAACGCCCTTAGCATAGCAGGTCAGATCTTTGCCTGTATAGCCATTCCGTCAACATTTGTTCTGCTTGTTCAGACAGTGATGATGCTTGTGGGCTTTGCGGGAGATTCTTCTGCAGACGGAGGGGACTCAGATGTTCCCGACGGAGATGAGCTTGAAGGCGTATTTGGAGATAATGATACTCCCGATGCTCAAGACGTCACAGGACTTGACGGTCTTCGGATATTTACCATAAGAGGAATAATCGCATTTTTCGTAGTGTTCGGTTGGGTAGGAATCGTAATGGACGGTTCCGGAGTTGGACTTCCAATTACACTTTTGGTGTCAGCGGTTTGCGGATTTGCAATGATGATTTTGTTGGCATATCTTACAAGACTTGCAATGAAGCTTCGCAGCGACGGAACAGCGGACAATAAAAATGCACTTGGAGTTGCGGGACGTGTACACCTTACAGTTCCTGCTGAAAGATCAGGACAGGGAAAGGTACACATCATGCTTCAAGGTGCATATGCGGAAAGAGACGCGGTTACTGATGAGGAGGCTCCAATTCCTACGGGAAGCGAGATCGTTGTCATCGGCGTCAGCGGAAAGACCACATTGGTGGTAAAAAGAAAATAATCAGAAGAAGAGCAAAATTTGACATTCATGTTTTTTACAGTAAATACCGATAAACAGTCGGTGTTATAATTAGATTAATTTTATTTGGAGGAAAACAAATGAAACAAGAAGTAATTTTTCTCATTGGAGCAGTGGTTCTTGTAGTTATCTCATTCCTTTCTTGGATCTTTTCAAGATATAAGAAATGTCCTTCCGACAAGATCATGGTAATTTACGGTTCGATCGGTAAAAATAATGACGGAACAAACAGAAGCGCAAGATGTATCCACGGCGGTGCTGAATTTGTATGGCCCATATTTCAATCATATTCATACCTTGACCTGACCCCCATTTCAATTCAGGTTGACCTTAAAAATGCGCTGTCACGTCAGAACATCAGAATTGACGTTCCCTCAAGATTTACAGTAGGTATTTCAACAGAACCCGGCGTAATGCAGAATGCAGCTGAAAGACTTCTCGGTCTTCAGCTTTCTGAGATCCAGGAGCTTTCAAAGGATATCATTTTCGGTCAGCTCCGTCTTGTAATTGCTACAATGGATATCGAGGAGATCAACACAGACCGTGACAAGTTCTTGGCGGCAGTAAGCAACAACGTTGAAACAGAGCTTAAGAAGATCGGTCTTCGTCTTATCAACGTAAACGTAACAGACATCAGTGACGAATCCGGATACATAGCTGCTCTTGGTAAGGAAGCTGCAGCAAAGGCTATCAACGATGCGAAAAAGAGCGTTGCAGAGCAGGAAAGAGACGGTTCAATCGGTCAGGCAAACGCTCAGATGGAACAGAGAATCAAGGTTTCCGAGTCCGATTCAATTGCTATCCAGGGTGAAAACGAAGCAAAGATGAAGATCGCGATGTCCGAGGCAGCCCTCAAGGAAAAGGAAGCTGAGGCAATGAAGATCGCAACAACTGCTGAAAAGATTCAGGCAGCTAAAGCCCTTGAGGAATCATATGCGGCTGAAAGAGCGGCAGAAGAAGCAAGACGCTCCAAGGAACAGGCAACACTTGAAGCTGACATCATCGTTCGCGCAGAAGCAAAGAAGAAGGAAATGGAGCTTGAGGCTGAGGCTGAGGCTGAGCAGATGCGTAGACGCGCACAGGGTGAAGCTGATGCTATATTCGCAAAGATGGAAGCACAGGCTCGAGGTGTTGAGGAGATCCTCAAGAAGCAGGCTGCAGGTTTTGCAGAGATCGTAAATTCCGCAGGCGGCGACACAGAAGCGGCACTTAAGCTTCTTATTGCTGATAAGCTTGAAGATCTTATGCGTGTTCAGGTTGACGCTATCAAGAATATTAAGATCGATAAGGTTACAGTTTGGGACGGCG
>SVUF01000069.1 GCA_015063395.1 Oscillospiraceae bacterium | reverse complement strand
ATATTCGTCCCATGGTTCCGCTGGATGGCGGCAGATATGCTGCTTCCGACCTCAACGACCTTTACAGACGTGTTATCAACAGAAACAACCGTCTCAAGAAGCTCCTTGAGCTCAATGCTCCTCAGATCATTATCAGAAATGAAAAAAGAATGCTTCAGGAGGCTGTTGACGCACTTATCGACAACGGCCGCCGCGGCAAACCCGTTACAGGCGGTTCAAGCAACCGTCCTCTCAAGTCACTTTCCGAGGTACTCAGAGGTAAGCAGGGACGTTTCCGTCAGAACCTTCTCGGTAAGCGTGTTGACTACTCAGGACGTTCCGTTATCGTTGTTGGTCCTGAACTGAAGATCTATCAGTGCGGACTTCCCAAGGAAATGGCACTTGAGCTTTTCAAGCCCTTCGTTATGAAGCGTCTTGTTGAAACCAACAAGGCTACTAATATTAAGGACGCAAAGAAAAAGGTAGAAAAGGTTGACGCATCAGTTTGGGATGCTCTTGAAGCGGTAATTTCAGGACACCCCGTTCTTCTTAACCGTGCGCCCACACTTCACCGTCTTTCAATTCAGGCATTCGAGCCCATACTTGTTGAAGGTAGAGCAATTAAGCTTCACCCCCTTGTATGTACAGCCTTCAACGCTGACTTCGACGGCGACCAGATGCCTATCCACGTTCCCCTTTCTTCAGAAGCACAGGCAGAGGCTCGTTTCCTCATGCTTTCTGCAAATAACCTTCTTAAGCCCTCCGACGGTCACGCGGTTGCAGTTCCCTCTCAGGACATGGTTCTTGGTTCCTACTATCTTACAATCGAGAGAGATGAAGAGGTTGGTCACAATAGCGTATACCGCAGCTTCGATGAAGCTATGATGGCTTACCAGAACGGTTGTCTTGGACTTCACACCACAATCTATGTCAGAGTGACAAAGGAAATTGACGGTGTTGTAAAATCTCAACGAATAAAAACAACTCTCGGACGTATGATCTTCAACAGAGAGATTCCTCAGGATCTCGGATTTGTTGACCGTTCAAAGCCCGAAAATCAGTTTGTTCTCGAAATCAACGAAACCTGCGGCAAGAGCCAGCTCAAAAATATCGTTGACAGAACAATTAAAAAGCACGGTACTGCCGTTGCAGCCGAGGTTCTTGACAGAATCAAGGCAATGGGCTATAAGTATTCAACAAGAGCAGCTATCTCAATTTCAGTTGCTGACGTTGTAATTCCTGAAAAGAAGCCCGAAATCATTAAACAAGCAGAAGCTAAGGTTGAAATTATTTCAACCTTCTACCAGAACGGTGAGCTTACAGAGGACGAACGTTACAAGAGAGTTCTTGCTGTTTGGGAAGAAGCTACCAACGATATCGTTAAGTGCTTCCAGACTGCATTCGGTAAGTTCAATCCAATCAAGATGATGGCGGACTCCGGTGCCCGTGGTAACATCACTCAGATGCGTCAGCTTGCAGGTATGCGTGGACTTATGTCAGCTGCCAACGGTAGAACAATGGAAATCCCGATCAAAGCTAACTTCCGTGAAGGTCTTAACATCCTCGAGTATTTCGTTGCTGCAAGAGGTGCGCGTAAATCACTTTCCGATACTGCTCTTCGTACCGCCGACTCAGGTTACCTTACAAGACGTCTCGTTGACGTTTCTCAGGAGGTTATCATTAAGGAAGACGATTGCGGTGCTACAGAGGGTATTTGGGTCAGCGACATCGTTGAAAAAACAGGTACAGGCGATATCCGTGTAATTGAAAACCTCAAGAGCCGTCTCTGGGGTAGATATACAATCGGTGATATTACCGACAGCGAGGGCAAGGTTATCGTTGCTAATGACACACTCATTGATGACGATATTGCAGATTCAATTGTTAATGCAGGAATCAAGAAGGTACACCTCAGAACCATCCTTCAGTGCCGTTGTAAGCATGGAGTTTGCGCTCACTGCTACGGTGCTGACATGTCCAACGGTAAAAAGGTAAGTGTAGGTGAAGCGGTTGGTATCATCGCGGCTCAGTCCATCGGTGAACCCGGTACACAGCTTACAATGAGAACCTTCCATACCGGCGGTGTTGCAGGTTCCGATATTACACAGGGTCTTCCCAGAGTTGAAGAAGTATTTGAAGCACGCCGTCCCAAGAAGACTGCTGAGATCGCAAGACTCGCAGGTACAATTAAGATCGGCATGGAAAATGAAAAGCATCAGACTCCCATTACAATTACTGATTCCGACGGAAACTCTGTTGTTGCCCTTATTCCTTATAATCTCCACCCCATTGTTAAGGACAACGATTATGTTGAGCTTGGTGATCCTCTTACTGACGGATATATCGCTCCTCAGGATCTTTCAAATGTTTGCGGACTTGATGCTGCATATGACTACATCATCAAGGAAGTTCAGAAGGTTTACCGCCTCCAGTCCGTTACAATCAATGACAAACACATTGAGGTTATTGCCCGTCAGATGACCAGAAAAGTTAAGATCGAGGATCAGGGCAGCACAAATCTCCTTTCAGGCTCAGTGGTTGACAGAAGTGAGTTTATCAGCGAAAACCTTCGTATCAAGAAGCTTATCAGCGAAGGCGGAGAAGACCTCAAGCTTGCTACAATGTCTCCCGTTCTTCTCGGTATTACAAAGGCTGCCCTTGCTACCGACTCCTTCCTCTCTGCAGCTTCCTTCCAGGAAACCACAAAGGTTCTTACAGAAGCAGCTATCAAGGGTAAGGTTGATAATCTTATCGGTCTTAAGGAAAACGTTATCATCGGTAAGCTTATCCCTGCAGGTACAGGTATCCAGCGTTATCGCGATATCAGCATCAAGAATACAAAGGAAGAGCTTGTGAAGAACGACTTTTCAGATTCTCTTTCACAGAGCTTCCCTGTAAGAGATCAGGACGATGATGAGGACGAGTTTGACGAAACCCTTTCCGAAGAAGAGATCCTTGACGGTATTGAGGACGAGATCGAGTCAGAGGACGCAGAGCTTATCGAGGATTCTGCATTCGATGAGAACTAAGACTGATCATCTATACGGCTCTTATAAGAAAATATAAAATCAAGGCGTGATACTACAAAGTATTACGCCTTTTTCCATGCTTTCTCAATTGTAAAATTTTTAATTACCTCTTGAAAAAAGTAAGTCTCTCGTGTACAATATACCTTGGGCGGTGATGAAATGGAACTTGATGATTTTTTTGAATTACATAATATTGAGCTCTATGCCGCCGTGGATTACAAAAATATAAAGGTAATTGATCCTCAAAAGCTTCAGAGATGTGTTGATTTTTCTCCACGCAGTGTTCTTGTTATGGCTGTTCCCTACTATATCGGAGAAATCAAGAACCGTAATATATCTCTTTATGCCGTAGCAAATGATTACCATTTATACTTTAAGGATCTGTTTTCGGAGTTGATCTCTTTTCTTGAGGATCGTTATCCAAACAATAAGTTTGCCGCCTTTGCCGATTCTTCACCAATTGATGAAAGACACGCAGCAGCGATTGCGGGTATTGGTATAATCGGAAAAAACGGACTTTTAATTACCGAAAAATACGGAAGCTATGTATTTCTCGGCGAAGTGATCTCCGATCTTGAGCCCTCGGCTTTCTTTGGAAAAATACCCGAGCTTTTCCCCATAAGGCACTGCCGGGGCTGTAATTTATGTAAATCCTCCTGTCCTATGGAAAAACACGGAGTTTGTCTTTCCGAGCTTTCTCAAAAAAAGGGCGAGCTTACATATGACGAAGCCTTGATCATCAAAGAAAACGGCTCAGCTTGGGGCTGTGATCTTTGTCAAACCCCTTGTCCCCACAACAAAAATGTAAAAATCTCACCAATCGACTTTTTCCACAAGGATATAATCGGATGTCTTGACCGCCAAACTGTTGAAAATATGCCGTCGGTGGAATTCAAAAAACGTGCATGGGCATGGCGGGGCAAAAAAACCATACTGCGAAATATTGATTTTTTTAACAACGAAGCATATAATAATACATATTATAATAAAAAGGTAGACAACAATGACAAATAAGTCAAAAAAAGCAGAAGAGCTTTTTCTTATGGGCTACGGATGCTCGCAGTCCGTTCTCGGAGCTTTTGCCGAGGACCTCGGTCTTGATATGAATACTGCGCTGAGGATCGCTTCCCCTTTTGGCGGAGGTATGGGACGCATGCGGGAGGTCTGCGGAGCTATGACGGGGGCTTTTATGGTCCTTGGTCTTATTTACGGCTTTGATTCTCCTTCTGCCGACAAAAAAGCAGATGTTTATAGACGGGTAAATCAAATTGCAGATGCCTTCAAAAGCAAAAACAAAACCATCATCTGCCGTGAGCTTCTTGAGAATATAAAGCTCACCAAGGGTATTGCCCCGGAAGAACGTACCGAGGACTACTATAAACGCCGTCCCTGCCTTGCACATATAATATTTACAACAGAGTTGCTTGAAGAATATATCAAGCAAAACCCAACAGGAGACACTAAATGAAAATTCTTGGTCTTGCAAAGCTCACTCTTCTTGATTATCCCACAAAGCTTGCCGCTACCGTTTTCCTTGGCGGATGTAATATGAGGTGTCCGTTCTGTCATAACCCTCGTCTTGTTTTTATGGAAGAAGAAGAGCTTTCAGAGGAGTATGTCCTCAAATTTTTGAAAAGCCGCGTGGGAATCCTTGAGGGCGTTTGCATTACGGGCGGTGAACCCCTTATCAATCATGACATAGATTCATTTATAAAAAAGATCAAGGACATGGGCTTCTCTGTGAAGCTTGACACAAATGGGTCCTTTCCCGATATGCTTGAATCCTTGATCTCTCGCGGTCTTCTTGATTATGTTGCCATGGATATTAAAAACTGTCCCGAAAAATATCCCTTGACTGTCGGCAAACCCTCCTTTGATGTTTCCCCCGTTTTACGATCCGTTGAGATCCTTAAAAGGCAAGAGGTTCCATTTGAATTCCGAACGACCACGCTGAAGGAATTTCATACAGAAGAGGATTTTATAAAAATCGGCAAATGGCTTGAAGGATCACCAAAATATTTCATTCAACCATTCAAGGATAGCGGAGATCTTATTGGAATTTCTGAGATGTCAGGATACGAAACATCAGTCCTTGAGCATTTTCAACAAATTTTGACACCGTATTTTGAGCAAGTTGCCATACGAGGATAACCACAATATCTTGTGGTTATCTTTTTATTTTTTCTCAACATATTGTGATTTTGCTATTGACAAGTAAGGAATTTTATGATACACTATATTCGCACACAAAAATATAAATTAGGAGGAAATGAAAATGTATCAGGTAATTAAAAGAGACGGTAAAATCGCAGACTTTAATATTTCAAAGATCTCTGCGGCAATCACAAAGGCATTCGAAGCACAGAACAAAAACTATACAACGGACATTATAGATCTCCTTGCTCTCAGAGTAACTGCTGACTATGAGTCAAAGGTTAAGGACGGTAAGATCGGTGTTGAAGACATTCAGGACTCGGTTGAAAGTGTTCTTATCAGCGCAGGATATTCCGATGTTGCAAAGGCATATATTCTCTACCGTAAGCAGAGAGAAAAGATCCGTAACATGAAGTCCACCATTCTTGACTACAAGGAAATCGTTGACAACTACGTAAAGATCGCTGACTGGAGAGTTAAGGAAAACTCCACAGTTACATACTCTGTGGGCGGACTTATTCTTTCCAACTCAGGCGCCATCACAGCTAACTATTGGCTTTCAGAGATCTATGATGAGGAGATCTCCAACGCGCACAGAAATGCAGATGTTCACATCCATGACCTTTCCATGCTTACAGGATATTGCGCAGGCTGGTCACTTCGTCAGCTGATTGAAGAAGGTCTTGGCGGCGTTCCCGGAAAGATCACATCTTCCCCTGCAAGCCACCTTGCAACACTCTGCAACCAGATGGTAAACTTCCTGGGAATTATGCAGAATGAATGGGCAGGCGCTCAGGCTTTCTCCTCATTTGATACTTACCTCGCTCCATTTATTAAAGCAGATAACCTTGATTACAAGCAGGTTAAAAAATGTATCGAAAGCTTTATTTTCGGTGTAAATACCCCAAGCCGTTGGGGCACACAGGCACCCTTCTCCAACATTACTCTTGACTGGACAGTTCCCGCGGACATGAAGGACAAGAAGGCAATTGTCGGCGGCAAGGAGCTTGACTTCACATACGGTGACTGCCAGGCTGAAATGGATATGGTCAACCGCGCTTTCATCGAAATTATGATCGAAGGCGACGCTAACGGACGCGGCTTCCAGTATCCCATTCCCACTTACTCCATTACAAGCGATTTTGACTGGTCAGACACACCCAACAACCGTTTGCTGTTTGAAATGACCGCAAAATACGGTACTCCCTACTTCTCCAACTACATCAACAGTGATATGGAGCCCTCCGACGTGCGCTCAATGTGCTGCCGTCTGCGTCTTGACCTCCGTGAGCTTCGTAAAAAGTCCGGCGGATACTTTGGTTCAGGCGAATCCACAGGTTCAATCGGTGTTGTAACCATCAATATGCCGAGAATTGCATACCTTTCACAGACTCCCGAGGAGTTCTACCGCCGTCTTGACAAAATGATGGATATTGCCGCTCGTTCACTTAAGACAAAGCGTCAGATCATCACTAAGCTTCTTGACGAGGGACTCTATCCCTACACCAAGAGATATCTCGGAACACTTGACAACCACTTCTCAACCATCGGTCTTGTTGGTATGAATGAGGTTGGTCTCAACGCAAAGTGGCTTCAGAAGGATATGACACATTCAGCTACACAGGAATTTACAAAGGACGTTCTCAATCATATGAGAGAAAGACTTTCTGACTATCAGGAGCTTTACGGCGACCTTTATAATCTTGAAGCAACTCCTGCTGAATCCACCTCATACCGTCTTGCAAAGCATGACGTTGAGAGATATCCCGACATCATCACTGCTTCCTCCAAGGAAGATGAGACACCCTACTATACAAACTCATCCCACCTTCCTGTTGGATTTACAAGCGATATTTTCGATGCTCTTGACATTCAGGACGAGCTCCAGACACTTTATACATCGGGTACTGTCTTCCACGCATTCCTCGGCGAGCGTATGCCCACTTGGGAATCTGCAGCAAATCTTGTTCGCAAGATCGCTGAAAACTATAAGCTTCCCTATTATACTCTTTCACCCACTTATTCCGTATGCCGTTCACACGGTTATCTTGCAGGTGAAGTTGCTGAATGTCCTATTTGTAAGCAGCGCACCGAGATCTACTCAAGAATTACAGGCTACTACCGTCCCGTTCAGAACTGGAATGACGGTAAGCTTCAGGAATACAAGCACCGCCGCGAATACAACATCGAAACCTCAGTTCTTAAGAGAAACGGTGTTGCCTCCAAGGTTGATGTAAAGCCCGCAAACGAAGACGCTTGTTCTGCAGATCTTTCAAACGCAAAGGTATATCTCTTTGCTACAAGAACCTGCCCCAAGTGTAAGGTTGCTGTAAGCCTTCTTGAAAAGAACGGAATTGAATTTGAAAAGATCATCGCAGATGAAAATCCCGATCTTACCCGTTCATTCGGTGTAAAGCAGGCTCCCACCATTGTTGTTACAAACGGAACAGAGTTTGCAAAATACGCAGATATCAACGGAGTGAATGAATTCGTCAATTCAAAAAAATAAACCGATAATATAACAAATATACTTCATTTACCCCTTTTTCAAGAGTAAATGAAGTATATCTTTTAAAGGAGTAAATAATAAATGTACGATATAATTATTGTAGGAGCAGGTCCTGCGGGAATGACCGCGGGAATTTATGCTCGCCGCGCCAATAAATCAGTTCTTATAATTGACAAGGGCTCCTTCGGAGGTCAAATTACGTTTTCTCCCAAAATAGAAAATTATCCCGCCTTCAATGAGATCTCCGGCACAGAGCTTGCTGACAAAATTCTTGAACAGGCTCTTGCCTTGGGTGTTGACGTTGAGATCGATACCGTTGTTGATATTATTGAAAATGAAGACGGAAACAAATCCGTAATCGCACAGAACAATACATACGCCGCAAAAGCAGTTATAATAGCCGCAGGTGCCGCTCACAGAAAGCTCGGTATTGAGGGCGAGGAAAAATTCATCGGTGAAGGAATTTCATTCTGCGCAGTTTGCGACGGCGCATTTTATAAGGACAAGTCCGTTTTGCTGATTGGCGGCGGTAACTCCGCAATGCAGGAAGCACTTCAGCTTTCCGATGTTTGCACAAAGGTCACCATGGTTCAAAATCTTCCCTATCTTACAGGCGAAGACAAGCTGGCAGAGCAAATTGCAAAAAAAGACAATATTGCAGTTATTTATAACTCAACAGTTGACTCCATCATTGAAAACACCAATGGCACATTTGCAGGCATAAACATTGACACTAATGGGGAAAAATCCTCTCTTTATGCTGACGGTATGTTTGTCGCAATTGGTCTTGCTCCCGAAAATGAGCCCTTTCGCAATGTTGCTGACCTTAATGAATTCGGGTATATACGTTCCTCCGAATCGTGCTTGACAAAAACAAACGGTGTTTTTGTTGCCGGAGACTGCCGTACAAAGCAGGTTCGTCAGATTGCCACTGCCATTGCAGACGGTGCTGTTGCGGCAATTGCAGCGTCAAAATACGTAAAGTAATTTCTATCAGGATGAGCTTTAAAAAGCTTATCCTTTTTTATTTATATAAAAATACTCAATTTCGTAGTTAATCAAATTTAAAAAAGCCTACTGATGTAAGATACAGCTTTCCATTTGTTCAATTTTAGTTTGTTAAACTTGCACATAAAACAACTTGTTATATACCCTGAAAGCTCTGTTTTAATATAAATTTTTATGCACAATTACAAAAATGCAATAAACTATGAACAAAATGTTAATTTGTTCATTTTTCTATTGCATTTTTTTATATTTTGTGTATACTTGTATACATAGTTTTCTTTTGTATACAAGTATACAATAAAACAATAAATTTAAGGAGAGCAAACCAATGCTTAAAAGATCATCAAAAACAAATCTTATTGAACAGAAAATATACAGATATCAGCTTCAGGACATTGATGAGCCGAATCTTTACAGAGATATATACCCATACACAGATATCCCAAAGGTTGCATTTAACCACAGACGTGTGCCCATCGGTATGCCCGAGGAGATCTGGATCACCGATACCTCATTCCGTGACGGACAGCAGTCCGTTGAGCCCTACACCGTAGAGCAGATTGTAAATTTATATAAGCTTCTGTCCCGTCTTGGCGGACCAAAAGGTATCATTCGTCAATCCGAGTTTTTTATTTACAGTAAAAAAGACCGTGAGGCTGTTAGAAAATGTCAAGAGCTTGGACTTCAATTTCCCGAGATCACCACATGGATCAGAGCAAGTAAGGAGGACTTCAAGCTTGTAAAGGAAATGGACATCAAGGAAACGGGAATTCTTGTCAGCGCCTCCGACTATCATATTTTCAGAAAACTGAAAATGAAGAGATCCGAAGCCATGAAGCTTTATCTTGAAACAGTTGCAGAAGCATTTGAAGCAGGAATCATTCCGCGATGCCATCTTGAAGACATTACCCGCGCTGATTTCTACGGCTTTGTGGTTCCCTTTGTCAATGCCCTACAGGAAATGTCCCGTCAAGCAGGCATTCCCGTTAAGATACGCGCATGTGATACCATGGGATATGGGATTTCCTACCCGGAGGTTGCTCTGCCGCGAAGTGTTCCCGGAATTATATACGGTCTCCAGCATTATTCCGATGTTCCCTCGGAAATGCTTGAATGGCATGGACATAACGATTTTTATAAAGCCGTTGCAAATGCTTCAACTGCTTGGCTTTACGGTGCATCTGCAGTAAACTGTTCACTTCTTGGAATTGGCGAACGCACGGGCAACATTCCCCTTGAAGCAATGGTATTTGAATATGCATCTCTCAGAGGTAGCTTTGAAGGCATGGATCCAACAGCAATTACGGAAATTGCCAATTATTTTTCTAAAAATATGGGTTATAGAATACCTCCCATGACTCCATTTGTTGGTCAAAGCTTTAATGTTACAAGAGCGGGAATTCACGCCGACGGTCTTCTGAAGGACGAGGAGATCTACAATATTTTTGACACTAAATCTATTCTCAACCGTCCTGTCAGCGTAATGATAAATAAAACCTCAGGTCTTGCAGGTATTGCTTATTGGATCAACCAGCACTATAATCTTTCGGGAGAAAACATAATTGACAAGCGTCACCCGGCAGTTATTGCAATGAAAGCATGGGTTGATGAAGAATATGAAAACGGCAGACAGACCTCAATTTCCGACGGAGAACTTGAGGAAAAATTTGAAGAATACAATAAACAATAAACCAAGAGGAATTATATAATGGACATCAACACCAATGACAGAACCACCTCCATTGCGGAGGCAGTGTTCAATACCATAGAACAAGAGATACTTGACGGCAAGCTTAAAAACGGTGAAATTCTTACTGAGCTTAAGCTTTGCGAGATCCTATCAGTCAGCCGTACACCTGTCAGAGAAGCCCTCAAGCGATTGAAGCAGGAGGGAATGATCGTTGAATCCGGTAAG